>CALWMI010000089.1 GCA_944381745.1 uncultured Lachnospiraceae bacterium
GCGGGAGGCCTTCGGGAAGATGAAGATGAAGCTCTACTTCTCCAACCGCCTGCTGGAGAGCCGGGAGGCGGTGGCCGACCAGTTCTGGGAGATGTCCCGCCTGCTGGACGAGATGGTGGATGAGGTGCTGCACACCGGGGAGATGAAGGAGCCGGTGAACCGAAAGATCTGCCGCCGGTTTTCCCGCCGGGGCGTGGAGGTGAGCCGTATTTTTTTCCTGCAGAGGACGCGGCGCTGCGGGGAGATCTACATCACCATGCGGGCCAGGAGAGGGCGGTATGTATCGGCGAGGGAGCTGGGGGAGCTGCTGTCCGGCATTGTGCGCCGCCGGTTTGTGCCGGAGGGGGACAGCCGCATGATGATCGGTACCCGGGAGGGCACGGTGCGGTTCCTGGAGGACACGAAATACAGCCTGCTGTACGGGATCAGCAGGATGCCCAAGAGCGGGGAGACGGTGAGCGGGGACAGCTTTTCCCATATCCGGGACAGCCGGGGGGAGGCGGTGCTCAGCCTGTCAGACGGGATGGGCAGCGGCGAGAGCGCCAGGAGAGAGAGCGAGCACCTGATCGAGCTTCTGGAACAGCTTCTGGAGGCCGGGATGAGCCGGGATACCGCTGTCAAAATGATCAACTCGGCGGCGGTGTTCGAGGGGCGCAGCTATTCCACCCTGGATATGTGCGCGGTGGATCTGTACACGGGAAGCTGCGAGCTGTACAAATTCGGGGCCGCGCCCACCTTTGTGATCCACGGAGGGCAGACGGAGGTCGTCCGCTGTGCCCGGGGGCCGGTGGGGGTGTTCCATCACATCGAGACGGAGGCCTACACCCGCAGGCTGGAGGACGGGGACTACCTGATCCTGGTTACCGACGGGGCACTGGATGCCCTGCCGGGAGAGAAGAAGGAGGAGGCCTTCTGCGAGCTGCTGGGCAAAATAGACGTGGGGAGCCCGCGGGAAATGTCCCGGCAGATTATGGACGCCCTCCTGCAGCAATGCCAGGGGGAAGCGAAGGATGATATGACGGTGTTTGCGGCGGGCATCTGGCAGAAGTAGAGGTGCGGGCGGCAGGCCGGAAGGCGCCGGGCGGACGCAGGGGGGAAGCCGGGGCCGGGATACAGGAAGAGTGGATATAGGCAGAAAGAATACAGGAAGAGTAGATACGGGCGGAGAAGATACAGGAAGAATAGATACAGGCGGAGAGGGCACAAGAAGAGAGGATACAAGGATGGAGCTGGAGAGGTTGGTAAGGGAATACTGCCGGCGGCAGGGGCTGCTGGACGGCGTTGGCCGGGTGGCGGCCGGTGTGTCAGGAGGGGCGGATTCTGTCTGCCTGCTGCGCGTGCTTGCGGCGCTGCGGCAGGAGGGAGGGCCGCAGGTGACGGCGGTGCATGTCCTCCACGGCATCCGGGGGGAGGAGGCCATGGAAGACGCACAATTTGTAAGGCAGCTCTGCGCTAGGTGGGAGGTGCCTTTTCGCCTGTTCTCCTTCGACGTGCCGCAGCTGGCCCGGGAGAGGGGCTGCTCCCTGGAGGAAGCCGGGCGGGAGGCAAGGTATGAGGCCTTCCAGCAGGCGGCCCAGGAGGAAGGCGCGCAGGCTGTGGCGGTGGCCCACAATATGGACGACCAGGCGGAGACTCTCCTGCTGAACTTGGCCCGGGGAACCGGCCTTCGGGGTATGTCCGGCATGGCGCCGGAGCGGAGCCTGGGGCCTGTGAAGCTGGTGCGTCCGCTCCTGTGCGTCCGGCGCAGCGACATCGAGGCCTATCTGGGCGGGCTGGGGCAGGAGTACCGGACAGATTCCACCAACCTGCAGGATGTCTATACCAGGAACCGGGTGCGCCTCCATGTGATGCCTGCCTTGGCCCAGGTCAATGAGCGGGCGGCAGAGCATATGGCCCAGGCGTGCCAGGCTGCCCGGGAGGCCCAGGAATATATGCAGGAGCAGGCCAGACGGCTGATGGGGCAGGCCAGCGTGACCGGCGGGCAGCAGGCGTCTGTGGGCAGCGGCCAGGTGATGTCTGTGAGCAGCGGCCAGGTGATGTCTGTGGGCAGCGGCCAGGAGGCGGCCGGGGACGGCGGCGCCCGGCCCTTGACCCTGCGCATCCCGCTGTCCCTGCTGCAGGCGCAGCCCCAGGTGATGCGAAAATATATGCTGCTGGAGGGGATACGCAGGCTGTCCGGCAGCCAGCGGGATATGGGTCAGGCGCATGTGGACGCCCTGCTGTCGCTGGCCGCCGGGGAGGTGGGACGGAGAGCCTCCCTGCCTGGGGGGATAGAAGCCTGGCGGGAGTATGAGGCGCTGTGCCTTTGCCGCGCCGCCCAGGGCCGGGCGGGGGACGGCGGCGTTCCAGCAGGCGGGGACGGCGGGTTTCCAGCAGGCGGGGACTGCAGGTTTCCTGCAGGCGGGAACAGCGGGTGCAAGAAGGCTGCCATCCGGGAGAGCCTGGCGCTGCGCGTCCCGGGGGAATTTGTCCTGGAGGACGGGACCAGAATCCGCCTGAGTCTGGAGGAGTGGAAAAAAGAGCAGAATATTCCGATAAAAAGATATACGAAATGGCTGGATTATGATAGAATAGAAGACAGTTTGGAGCTGCGGACGAGACGTCCCGGGGATTATCTGGTGATAGGCCGGGACGGCGGGCGCAAGAAGCTCAAGGACTATCTGATCGACGAGAAGGTGGAGAGAAGCAGGCGGGACCGCCTGCTGCTGCTCGCTGCGGGGAGCCACGTGCTGTGGGCGCTGGGGATGCGCATCGGCGAGGACGTGAAAATTACGGAGAAGACAAAGAGAGTCTTGAAAATACAGGTATACGGAGGAAGTTGCGATGGCAGAGAAGATACAGGTGCTGATTCCGGAGGAGAAGCTGGAGGCCAGAATCAAGGAGATCGGGCGCAAGATCAGTGAGGACTACGCGGGCAGGGAAATTTTAATCGTCTGCGTCCTGCGGGGAGGCGTATTTTTTGCGTGTGAGCTGGCAAAACATATAACAGTGCCGGTGCGGATGGACTTTATGAGCGTGTCCAGCTATGAGGACGGGACGGAGTCCCTGGGGCGGGTGAAGATCCTGAAGGATTTGGATGAGAACCTGGAAGGACGGGATGTGCTGATCGTGGAGGACATTGTGGATTCCGGCAACACGCTCCACAAGCTGATGCGGGTGCTGGAGGTCCGCAGGCCGGCGAGCCTTAAGCTGTGCACGATGCTGGATAAGCCGGAGCGCCGGACCGTGGAGATCCCAGTGGATTACACATGCTTTGAGATCCCGGATGCGTTCGTGGTGGGCTACGGCCTGGACTACGCGCAGAAATACCGGAACCTTCCGTATATTGGGGTGTTGGACCTGGGGGAAGGCATTTGACATAAGGCGCAAGAAGAGAGAGGAGATACGAGATTGGACAGACGGGCAAGAGGAATGGGCAGTACGATGCTGCTTATTATGCTGCTGGTATTTGTGCTGTCGTACTGGAATTCCTCCGGTACGGGGGCAGACGATGTCAGCTATGACACTTATCGGGCGAGCGTGGAGCAGGGGCAGGCCAGCTCCGCCACAATCCATATGAATGCGGAGGTTCCCACAGGCCGGATTGTGCTGTACGGGGAGGACGGGGCGTCCTATCAGGTGTACACGCCGGATGTGAACGAGGAGAAGGCTTTCCTGGAGGAGCACGGCGTAGCCGTCTCCTTCACAGATGTGAACCGGGGCAACTGGTTTGTGGATAATCTGCTCCCGATGCTGATTGTCATGGCCATTGTGCTGTTCTTCTTCATGATGATGAACCGGCAGGCGTCCGGCGGCTCGAAGATGATGAATTTTGGCAAGAGCCGGGCGAAGATGACGGTGGACGGCGTGGGAAATGTGAATTTCCAGAAGGTGGCCGGGCTGGAGGAGGAGAAGGAGGAGCTGAGGGAGATTGTAGATTTCCTCAAATCCCCGGAGAAATATATGGAGGTGGGGGCGCGGATCCCCAAGGGCGTGCTGCTGGTGGGCCCGCCCGGTACGGGCAAGACCCTGTTCGCCACGGCGGTGGCCGGAGAGGCCGGAGTGCCGTTTTTCAGCATTTCCGGTTCCGACTTTGTGGAGATGTTCGTGGGCGTCGGCGCGTCCCGTGTCAGGGACCTGTTCGAGGATGCGAAGAAGAATGCCCCGTGTATTGTGTTTATCGATGAGATCGACGCGGTGGCCCGGCAGAGAGGCACCGGCCTGGGCGGCGGCCACGACGAGCGGGAACAGACGCTGAACCAGCTGCTGGTGGAGATGGACGGCTTCGGCGTCAACGAGGGCATCATTGTCATGGCGGCCACGAACCGGGTGGACATTCTGGATCCGGCTATATTGCGCCCGGGGCGCTTTGACCGCAAAGTGGGGGTCGGCCGTCCGGATATCAAGGGGCGCGAGGAGATCCTGAAAGTGCACTCCAAGGGCAAGCCGCTGGGGGACGACGTGGATCTGGCGCAGGTAGCTCAGACGACGGCGGGCTTCACCGGGGCTGACCTGGAGAACCTGATGAACGAGGCAGCCATCAACGCGGCCAGGGAGAACCGCAAGTTCATTACCCAGTCGGATATCCGCCAGTCCTTCGTGAAGGTGGGCATAGGGGCGGAGAAGAAGAGCCGTGTGGTGTCGGAGAAGGAGAAGCGGATCACAGCCTACCACGAAGCTGGCCACGCGATTCTGTTCCATGTGCTCCCGGATGTGGGGCCGGTGTACTCGGTGTCCATCATCCCCACCGGTATGGGAGCTGCCGGCTACACGATGCCGCTGCCGGAGAAGGATGAGATGTTCTACACGAGAGGGCGGATGCTCCAGGAGATTATGGTGTGCCTGGGCGGCCGCATCGCGGAGGAGCTGATCTTGGACGATATCACGACAGGGGCTTCCCAGGATATCAAGCAGGCGACGCATATGGCCAGGGAGATGGTGACAAAATACGGCATGTCCAACGAGATCGGGCTTCTGAGCTACGACGATGGCGGAGAGGTGTTCCTGGGCAGGGATTTCGGCCACTCCAAGGCGTACGGGGAGGCGATCGCAGGCAAGATCGACATGGAGGTCAAGAAGATCGTGGACGGGTGCTACGATGAGGCGCGCAGCATCATAGAGGAGCACCTGGACGTGCTGGAGCGCTGCGCCGCGCTGCTGCTGGAGAAGGAGAAGATCTCCAAGGAGGAGTTTGAGGCGCTGTTCGACGGCCCTGAGGAAGCGGTCGGAGAAGCAGACGGCGGGGATAATTGCACAGTTTAGTAAAATAGACAGGGGATTTTTCTGTGAGGGAGAAATCCCCTTGTCAATTCAGCACAAAAAAGGATGGGCGTTTTTGTGAAGTTTGTGCACACTTATCCGCAGGGCTATGCTATTATAATTACTGTAAAACCCCCCCAATACATTATATAGTTTTTGCTACACCCCATAAGAAAGAAGAAATACCTTCTCCGAAAAAGACAGTCGTTTGATGCGCTGTCTTTTTTGCGTGTAGGGGGCTTGCAAAGGCCGGGACGATAATTTATAATGAATACATTCCAATGCAATACCTGAACAGAGATGTTTTGGTATTTTTTATTTTTAGAAGGGCAGGGAGCGGGTGCGATGGAGCGGAACAGGGATATCCGGGCATTTTTCAGCGATGAGACGGAGAATTACCGTACACCGTATGAGCCGAAGCCGGGGGATCTTGTGACGATACGGTTCCGGACGGGCAAGGACGGCGCCAGGAATGTGTACTACATCAGCCGGGATGAGCGGCTGGCGATGGAGAAATATGAGACGGATGAGTATTTTGACTTTTACCGGATTGTGATCCAGGTGGGCGAGGAGCCAGTCTATTATTATTTTGAGATTGATGCGGAGGGAGAGCGGTACTTCTACAACCGCCGGGGGATTTCCGGGGAGCTGCAGAACTTCTACGCGTTCACGATTATGCCGGGGTACTCCACGCCGGAGTGGGCCAAGGGGGCGGTGATGTACCAGATTTTTGTGGACCGCTTCTGCAACGGCAACCCGGACAACGACGTGCTGGACCGGGAGTACTGGTACCTGGGCGGCTACACGGAGCGGGTGAAGAATTGGGATGCCTGTCCCAAGGCCATGGATGTGCGCTCCTTCTACGGCGGGGACCTGGAGGGCGTGATTGACAAGCTGGACTACCTGCAGGGGCTGGGCGTGGACGTGATCTACTTCAATCCGATCTTCGTCTCCCCCTCCAACCACAAATACGATACGCAGGATTATGACTATGTGGATCCCCACTTTGCCGGCCTTCCGGACGACGGGGGAGAGGTTCTGGCGGCGGGGGATAGGGACAACCGGCATGCCTCCCGCTACATCCGGCGGGTGACCTCCAGGGAGAACCTGGAGGAGGCCAACTGGACGCTGGCCCGCCTGATCGGGGAAGCGCACCGCAGGGGAATGCGGGTGCTGCTGGACGGCGTGTTCAACCATTGCGGCTCTTTCAACAAGTGGATGGACCGGGAGCGGATCTACGAGGGCCGGGAGGGATACGGGACAGGCGCCTATGTGTCGGAGGGCAGCGCGTACCGGCATTTCTTCCGCTTCTACGAGGGAGGGCATTGGCCCTGCAACGCCTCCTATGAGGGGTGGTGGAACCACGAGACGCTGCCCAAGCTCAACTACGAGCAGTCGGAAGAGCTTCGGAGCTATATGATGGAGATCGGGAGAAAATGGGTTTCCCCGCCCTACTGTGCCGACGGCTGGCGGCTGGATGTGGCGGCGGATTTGGGTCACAGCGAGGCGTTCAACCATGAATTTTGGAAGGATTTCCGCAGGACGGTGAAGGAGGCGAACCCGGATGCGGTCATCCTGGCAGAGCATTACGGGGATGCTTACCCCTGGCTGAGGGGGGATGAGTGGGACACGGTGATGAACTACGATGCCTTTATGGAGCCGGTGTCCTGGTTCCTCACCGGGATGGAGAAGCACAGCGACGGCTACCGGGAGGATCTGCTGGGGGATCAGCACAGCTTCGTGGGGGCCATAACCCACCATATGTGCAGCTTCCTCTATCCCTCCCTGCAGATAGCGATGAACGAGCTGTCCAACCATGACCATTCCCGCTTCCTGACCAGAACCAACCGGAAGGTGGGCAGGGTGGATCAGCTGGGCTCCCAGGCCGCCGGGGAAGGGGTGCGCAAAGGGGTGTTCAAGGAGGCAGTGATCCTGCAGATGACATGGCCAGGCGCCCCCACCATCTATTACGGCGACGAGGCGGGCGTGTGCGGCTTTACCGACCCGGACAACCGCAGGACGTACCCGTGGGGGAGGGAGGATCTGGATCTGCTGGAATTCCACCGGCAGATGATCCGCATCCACAAGGAGCACCGCGTGCTCACTTACGGTTCGCTGAAATTTTTGTACGAGGAACACAATATTCTCTGCTACGGACGGTTTGACAGGGAAGAGCAGGTCATCGTCCTGCTCAACAACCGGGAAGGAAGGGAAGTGGTGGATATCCCCGTATGGGAGGTCGGCGTGGGCGCCTGCTCTGTGGCCAGGAGGTTGATGATGTCCTGGGAGGAGAGCTTCAGCCTGGAAGAGATCGAGTACTATGCCGTGGGCGGCAAGATGAGAATATCCATCCCGGGCGAATGCGGGATGGTGCTGTGCTGCAAGGCTGACGGAAGGCCTTGACCCGAAGAGGACGGGCGCCCCTCCCTGAGGAGGGACGCCCGTCTGCACGGCGCAAAGTCAGATCTGAAAACGGCCGGCGATGTACGCGCCTTCGGGGAGATGGTAGTCTGTCTCCGGGACAGACAGCTCCCACTGTCCGTGGAGCGTGTTCTGATGGGAGATCACCATGGCAAAGTGCAGCATGACGATGCCGAGGTTCAGCCTGGCGTCGCTGGGGGTTGTGAGCTCATCCTTCATGCAGGCCAGGTATATAAAATTCTTGTCCATCAGGAAGCGGTAGGGCTGGCGGTTCAGGGCCGACGGGGCGCAGCAGGCCGCGATCAGCGCCCGGTAGAGCGAAGAGTCGGGCTCCCAGGCAGAGAGGTCGCAGGGCGAACCCCAGGAGGCCTGGTAGACGCTCTCCTTCACGTACAGCTTGGGTGCGATGTGGCCGGTGCGCTGCTTCATATGGATGTCGGAAGGGCTCTTGATGTCGATGCGGGTGCTGCCGCCGATGGGAGCCTTCTCATAGCCGAAGGCGATGAGTGCCGCAGGCTTGAGGGGGCTGTCCAGGCGCAGAAGCATCTTGAGTCCGTCCGGATCCAGGATGGTGATCCAGCAGGTGGCCAGCCCCATCTGGGTCAATTTCAGGACGATGTCTTCGCCGGCGTACCCAGCGTTCTCCAGATCATGCGGGCCGTCCGCGCTCAAGAGCAGCAGATAGTGGGGCGCGTCGATCATGTAGCCGTGGTAGCCGGCACAGCCGGCGATCCATTTGTCAATGCCTTCGTCCAGCAGCTTCCACTCTGTCTGTAGATCAGGGACCAGCTTCTCGCAGGAGGCGGCCTCGTTCAGGATCTGGGAGAGAGTCTCTGCGGGGACCTTCTTGTTCTTGAAAGACCGCGTAGATTTGCGTCGAATTGCAAGATCATAGTAATTCATAAACACCATCCTTTCTTTCGTATAAATTTACTATATTAAGTTTTCTTTACATTTTAATTTTATAAAATCTGCACAAGGGTGTCAAGAAAATTTGATCGGAAAAGGGTTGACAAGGTTCTGCAAATAAGGTAAAATCATCTACGTTGCCGGAAATTAGCCGGGGATATGCGCGGGTGTAGTTCAATGGTAGAACACCAGCCTTCCAAGCTGGACACGTGGGTTCGATTCCCATCACCCGCTCTGTGCGATAGTAGTACAGTTGGTAGTACGCCACCTTGCCAAGGTGGAGGTCGCGGGTTCGAGTCCCGTCTGTCGCTCTATAGAGAAGGGCTGCTGTTCCCGTGGAGGGACAGCAGCCCTTTTGGCAGAGGGAGACGCCGGGCTGCCGCTGCGGGGAGGAGGTTTTGGATGATGGGGAGAAGAGAACGGGAGCGGAAGATTGGCCTTTGCCCAGGGCGCTGCCTGTCCGCCGTCTGCCTGGTGCTGGCATCCTGCCTGCTGATGGCCGGCTGCGGAGCGCAGGCTGGGACGGAGGAGAAGGAGGAGGCCGCGCCCTTCCATGTCACCGCTCTGAAGGTTGGGAAGGCGGATGCGCTTCTGCTGTGGACAGAGGGGGAGGCAGTCCTGCTGGATGCCGGGGAGGACGACGACGGGGAAGAAGTGCTGGAATATATCGAAGAGCAGGGAATTGACAGCTTGAAGGCGATGATTATCACCCACTTCGACAAGGATCATGTGGGAGGGGCTGACAAGATCCTGGAGGGCTGTCCGGTGGAGACGGTGTACTATCCCGACTACGAGGGGGATGGCAAGCAGTACCGCCAGTTCTGCGAGGCGTTGGAAGCCTCCGGGGCGGCGGGGACGGCGGTGCGCACACAGACAGAGCTGCCGGTGGGGGAGGCCTCCCTGGTGATCTCCCCGTCGGCTCTTGAGCCGGAGGAGATTCTGGCTGGCGGGGAGAAGGAGTACGACAATGACCTGTCCCTCGCCGTCAGGCTGTCCTGCGGGGAGGGCCGCATGCTCTTCCTGGGGGACGCCAAGGAGCAGCGGATTGAAGAGCTGCTGCAGGAGGGGGATTTGGCCTGCGACGTGCTGAAGCTCCCCCACCACGGGAGATACAACGACGGCCTTCCAGACCTCCTCTCGGCGGCGGAGCCGGAAGCCGTCATCATCTGCTGCTCGGATAAAAATCCGCCGGAGGAGGAGACGCTTGCCCTGCTGGCGGAGAGGGGCGTGGATGTCTGGGAGACCAGGAACGGAAATATTGAACTTTGCTGGAAGGGCGGAGGCTGGGAAATCCGCCAGGAGTGAGAGAAGGCGCGGATGGACGCCGCAAGAGAAGGAGGAGTGGGACAATGAAGAAGCCAGTGCTGATTATTATGGCGGCAGGGATGGGGAGCCGGTACGGAGGGCTCAAACAGATGGACCCGATGGACAGCCAGGGGCATTTCCTGATGGATTTTTCCATCTACGATGCGGTGAGAGCCGGGTTTGAGAAGATCGTGTTCGTCATAAAGCGGGAGAATGAGGAGGTGTTCCGGGAATGCGTGGGCGACCGTACGGCGAGAAAGGCTCAGGTGGCGTATGCATTTCAGGATCTGGCGGCGCTGCCCGCGCCCTTCCAGGTGCCGGAGGGCAGGGTGAAGCCGTGGGGGACGGGCCATGCGGTGCTCTGCTGCAAGGATGTGGTGGACGGGCCGTTTGCGGTGATCAATGCAGACGACTACTATGGGCCGGAGGCCTTCCGTCTGGTCTACGACTATCTGTCCTCCCACCCGGACAATGAAAAATACCAGTATGCCATGGTGGGGTACATGCTGGGCAATACGCTGACAGAGAACGGATATGTGTCCCGGGGCGTGTGCACAGTGGACAGCCAGGGCTTTCTCCGGGAGATCCAGGAGCGTACCCGGATTGAGAAGCTGGAAAATGGGGCGGGATACACCGAAGACGGAGGCAGGACATGGACGCCTCTTCCGGAGGATGCCGTCGTGTCCATGAACCTCTGGGGCTTCCGCCAGAGCTTTATGGGAGAGCTGGAGAAGGGCTTTGCCAGGTTCCTGGAGACGGAAGCCAGGGAAAACCCGATGAAGGCGGAATATTATCTGCCCTCTGCTGTCTCAGCCCTCCTTGCAGGGGACAAGGCGGCGGTGAAGGTGCTGACTTGCAGGGAGCGCTGGTACGGCGTGACCTACCGGGAGGATAAGCAGATGGTGATGGATGCCGTGCAGGATTGGAAGAGGAGAGGCCTCTACCCGGAGGAGTTCTGAAAAGGGGGCCAGCCAGCAGGGCGTGCTGGGGAAATGTTTGAAAGATTGAAGAATTTTGACGCGGACGGCGGGCTGCCGCATCTATGATTTTTTCATCATAGGTGCGGCAGCCCGTCCGTTTATTGGTGGATAGTTCATGGATTTTTCATATTCGCTGTATTGATTTGTGGCGGGAAAATTACTATAATAAAATTTGAATGCCTGTCTTTTGGCGGGGGATATCACAGGAGGACAATCAATGGATAATAACGATAGAAGAAACAGCAGGAATTCCGGGGGGCGGGAGCCGAAGAACCGCAACAGCCTTCTGGTGTTTCTGGTGCTGACGGCCGTTGTGCTGATGTCGATGTATTTTATGAGAAACATACAGCAGGGGGCTATGGAGCAGGAGGTTACCTACACGGAGTTCGAGGAGATGGTGAAGGCCGGCGAGGTGGAGAGCGTCGTGATCGCCTCCGACCGGATTGAGATATACCGGAAGGCCAGCGAGGAGACTTCCCTGGAAATGCCCTTCGGCTTTGATGTGTCCCAGGTGAGCTACTATACGGGGCTTTTCCCGGACTATGACCTGAAGGCGCTGCTGGATGAATATGACGTGGACTACACGACGGAGGTGCCGGACAATACCGGGGCTACCATCTACAATATCCTGAACTTTGCCCTGCTGGCCGGGATGCTGGTCTTCCTCTACATGTTTGTCATGGGGCGGATGTCCAAGGGCGGCGGGATTATGGGCGTCGGCAAGAGCCGGGCGAAGGTATACATGCAGAAGGAGACTGGCGTGACCTTCAAGGATGTGGCAGGCCAGGACGAGGCCAAGGAATCGCTCCAGGAGGTGGTGGACTTCCTTCACAACCCGGGGAAATACACGAAGATCGGCGCCAAGCTTCCCAAGGGCGCCCTTCTGGTGGGGCCTCCCGGGACGGGCAAGACGCTTCTGGCCAAGGCTGTGGCAGGGGAGGCCAATGTGCCGTTTTTCTCCCTGTCCGGTTCGGAGTTTGTGGAGATGTTCGTGGGCGTGGGCGCGTCCAGGGTGAGAGATTTGTTCGTGGAGGCCAAGAAGATGGCCCCGTGTATTATCTTTATCGACGAGATCGATGCCATCGGCAAGAGGAGGGATACCGCCTACGGGGGCAACGATGAGCGGGAGCAGACGCTGAACCAGCTGCTGGCAGAGATGGACGGCTTTGACACTTCCAAGGGCCTACTGATCCTGGCGGCCACCAACCGGCCGGAGGTGCTGGATCATGCGCTTCTGCGCCCGGGCCGCTTTGACCGCCGGATTATTGTGGATAAGCCGGACTTGAAGGGCCGCGTCAACATCCTGAAGGTGCACTCCAAGAACGTCCATCTGGACGAGACGGTGGATTTGGAGGCGATTGCCCTGGCCACCAGCGGCGCCGTGGGTTCGGATCTGGCCAATATGATCAATGAGGCGGCGATTTTGGCGGTGAAGAGCGGCAGGAATATGGTGTCCCAGAAGGATCTCTTCGAGGCAGTGGAGGTGGTCCTGGTGGGCAAGGAGAAGAAGGACCGCGTCCTGAGCAAGGAGGAGCGCCGGATCGTCTCGTACCACGAGGTGGGACACGCGCTGGTGAGCGCCCTGCAGAAGCATTCGGAACCGGTGCAGAAGATCACCATCGTCCCCCGTACAATGGGAGCCTTGGGCTATGTGATGAATGTGCCCGAGGAGGAGAAGTACCTGAACACGGAGAAAGAAATCCATGCGATGATCGTGGAATTTGTGGCCGGGAGAGCTGCGGAGGAGATCGTGTTCGACACGGTGACCACAGGGGCGGCCAACGATATCGAGAAGGCTACCTCCCTGGCACGGTCCATGATTACCCGCTTCGGCATGTCCGAGAAATTTGGGCTTATGGGGCTGGAGAGCGTGGAGAGCCAGTATCTGGGAGGCCGGACCGTACTCAACTGCAGCGAAGCTACAGCTGCCCAGATCGACGAGGAAGTTAAGCGGATCCTGAAGGAGGCGTACGAGGAGGCGAAGCGCCTGCTGACGGAGAACCGGAAGGCGCTGGATGAGATCGCCCATTTCCTGTATGAGAAGGAGACGATCACAGGCAAGGAATTTATGGAAATTTTCCGCCGGGTGAGCGGCAGGGAAGAGGAACCGGAGACGCCGGGGAACCGGATCGAAGAGAAGCCGGAGACGCGGGAGAACCGGAGCGAGGAGAGACCGGAGACGGCGGGAAACCGGATCGAGGAGAAGCCGGAGAACGGGACTGAGGAGAACTAGGAGGCGCTGGAGAGCTGGATTGAGGAGAGGCAGGAGATATGAGTAGGAGAGGCAGGAAGATCCTGCGGATAATGGCGCTGGCGGCGCTTGCCGCCTGCCTGTCTGCCTGCGCAGGAGAGAAGGAAGAGACGCCGGAGGATGTGTTTGTGGCGGATCCCCAGCAGGAGGCGCCGGACGGTGCCCAGGATAGCCAGGATATGCCGGGCGAGGAAGGGCAGCCGGAGGACAGCAGCCTGGCCGGAGGCAGCGGGCTGTCCGGGGATGGACAGGAGGCAGGGCTTCAGGAGGAGACGCCGGACGGCGTCCAGGACAGTCAGGATGCACCTGCACAGGAGCCTGTCAAATACTACACGACGGATCGGGTAAACGTCCGCACAGAGCCGTCCCTGGAGGCGGAGGTGCACCAGGTGCTGGAGCGACGCACGGAAGTGGCCGTGGAGGAGCACGGGGAGGAGTGGAGCCGTGTCCGCCTGGAGGACGGGCAATTCTATATTGCCAGCGAGTACCTGCGGGAGAAGAAAGAAGGGGAGAACGGCTATCTGATTGCCGTGGACGCCGGGCATCAGAGCCGGGGGAACAGCGAGCAGGAGCCCGTGGGCCCTGGAGCTGCCGAGACGAAGGCAAAGGTGGCATCCGGGACGAGCGGCTGCGTCAGCGGCCTTGCAGAGTATGAGCTCACACTGCAGATTTCCCTGAAGCTTGAGGAGGAGCTGGCAGCCAGGGGCTATGAGGTGCTGATGATCCGCACCACCAACGATGTGGATATCAGCAATGCGCAGCGGGCCCAGATGGCCAATGAGGCGGGGGCGGACGCCTTCATCCGCGTGCACGCCAACGGCTCCACAGATTCGTCTGTCCACGGGGCGATGACCATCTGCCAGACGGAGAATAATCCGTACAACGCAGGGCTCCACGCTGAGAGCAAGGCGCTGGCGGAGGCGGTGCTGGACGGCCTGACGGCCGCCACCGGCTGCCGCAGGGAGTATGTGTGGGAGACCGATTCCATGAGCGGCATCAACTGGTGCCAGACGCCGGTAACCATTGTGGAGGTAGGCTATATGACAAACCCTGAGGAGGACGCCCGCATGGCAGATCCTGCCTACCAGGATCAGATTGCGGACGGTATTGCCGACGGGATCGATGTGTTCTGCGGCCTGGGGCAGTAGGCTGCGGCAGGGGGAAGGATTATGTCTGAGAAGGGGAACAACAGCGACAAGAGAAGGAAGAGAAGGAGAATGATTTTCATGGTTGCCGCACTCCTGGTGGCAGCCATCATAGTCATGCAGTTCCTTCTGCTCCAACGGCTGGAGAGCCTTGTGGAGCAGCTGGGAATGCTCAAGGGCGAGATGGAGCATATGGATCAGACAGTATCGGAGGCCCTTGAGGAGCAGGAGAGCCAGCCCCTGGCGGTGGAGCTTCCCCAGTTTACCGGGGAATACCGGCTGGAGGGCAAGAAGCTCAAGATCGACGGGACGGTGCAGGGAAGCATGCGCCTGAGAGAAGGAGAGAAGGGCCAGCCGGTGGCAGTGTTCCTGGGGACGGAGAGAAACGGCGAGGTGGTGGATTATATCCGGACTTCCCCGGAGGAGACGGAGGATGGCTGGAGCTATTCCTTCGATTACAAGGAGACAATCAGCTGTGCTGCAGGCGACAGGATCACGGTGAACATCAGGGTTTCCGGCAGCAGGGGGTACGAGTATAACCTGCCGGCGCTCAGGCTGTCTGTGGGCGAGGATGGCTCCGTGACAGAGGAGGAACTGCTGATGGACACAGAGGCGGAGATCTTGGTTGGCACAGAGGAAGAGGAGAAATTGCAGGAGAGCGCAGAAGAAGAGGAGAGCCTGCGGGAGAACATAGAGGCGGAGGAGGAGCCGGATGGGGAGACCCAGTGAGAAGGAGAAAAGCCAGGCCTTTGACTTGGAGGAGGAGCTGAAGAAGCTGCCGGGCAGGCCGGGGGTCTATATCATGCATGACGCCTCGGATGCCATTATCTATGTGGGCAAGGCGGTGAGCCTGAAAAACCGTGTGCGCCAATATTTCCAGAGCAGCAGGAACAAGGGCGTCAAGATCGAGCGGATGGTGAGCCAGATCGCCCGCTTCGAGTATATTGTCACGGACTCGGAGCTGGAGGCCCTTGTGCTGGAGTGCAATCTGATCAAGGAGCACCGGCCGAAGTACAACACGATGCTCAAGGATGACAAGGCCTACCCCTTTATCCGCGTCACGGTGGAGGAGGCCTACCCGAGGGTGCTGTTCTCCAGGACGATGCGCAAGGATAAATCCCGGTATTTTGGGCCGTACACCAGCGCGGGCGCAGTGAAGCAGACGATCGACCTGCTGCACAAGCTGTATCAGATCAGGACCTGCAGCCGGGTGCTGCCGCGGGATATCGGGAAGGAGCGGCCCTGCCTCAACTATCATATCCACCAGTGCCGGGGGCCGTGCCAGGGCTATGTGAGCCAGGAGGAATACCGCGCCAGCGTGGAGAATGCCCTGGATTTCCTGAACGGCAGCTACAAGCCGGTGCTGGAGGAGCTGGAGCGACGGATGGAGGAGGCCTCGGAAAGCCTGGAGTTTGAGCAGGCGATCGAATACCGGGAGCTGCTCGCCAGCGTCCGCGCGGTGGCGCAGAAGCAGAAGATCACCAGCAGCGACGGGGAGGACAAGGACGTCATCGCCCTGGCCCACGACGCCCACGACGCCGTCGTCCAGGTGTTTTTTGTGCGGGGAGGCAAGCTGATCGGCAGAGATCACTTTTACCTGAGCCATGTGGAGGGGGAGGAGGATTCCCAGATACTGGGAAGCTTCGTCAAGCAGTTCTATGCCGGCACGCCGTTCATCCCCAGGGAGCTCATGCTCCAGACAGAGATTGAGGACATGGCGGTGGTGGAGGAATGGCTGGGAGCCAAGCGGGGACAGCGGGTCCGCCTGCGGGTCCCGCGCAGGGGCACGAAGGAGAAGCTGGTGGAGCTGGCCGCCAAGAACGCCCAGCTGGTGCTCTCCCAGGACAAGGAGCGCATCCGCCGGGAGGAGGGGCGCACCATCGGGGCAGCCAAGGAGGTGGCCGGCTGGCTGGGGCTCAAGGAGGCCGTCCGCATGGAAGCCTTCGACATCTCCAACACCAACGGCTTTGAGTCGGTGGGCTCGATGGTCGTCTTTGAGAAGGGCAAGCCCAAGCGCAGCGACTACCGGAAGTTCCGTATCCGGACAGTGCAGGGGCCAGATGACTACGCCAGCATGCGGGAGGTGCTGATGAGGCGGTTCCGCCACGGGCTGGAGGAGCGGCAGGAGCTGGAGGAGAAGAATCTGGCCGGTGAGTACGGGAGCTTCACGCGTTTCCCGGATCTTCTGCTGATGGACGGAGGCCGGGGGCAGGTCAACATCGCCCTCTCTGTGCTGGAGGAGCTGAACCTGGCGATCCCAGTGTGCGGGATGGTCAAGGACGACAATCACCGGACCCGGGGGCTCTACTACAACAATGTGGAGATTCCCATCGACCGCAGCTCCGAGGGATTCCGCCTGATCACCAGGATTCAGGACGAGGCGCACCGCTTCGCCATCGAGTACCACCGTTCCCTGCGGGGGAAGGAGCAGGTGCACTCGGTGCTGGACGACATCCCGGGCATCGGCCCGGCCAGGAGAAAGGCGCTGATGCGGTATTTCAAAGGGCTGGAGCCTATCCGCGAGGCGACGGTGGAGGAGCTGGCAAAGGCAGAGTCCATGAATGAGGCGGCGGCCAGGAACGTCTACGCCTTTTTCCACCCGGGCACAGACGCCCAGAAGCCGCAGGGGGACAGCCCTTCGGAGGGTTCCGGAGGAAATCCGGCTGAAAGTGGAAGATAAATCTTGACAAAGAGGCAAAGCCTTTATAAGATAAGAAAAGCAGAGCAGCGTCTGCGCCGGCGTAGGCCGGCCGCGCGCTGAGGGAAAGATTGGGAGAAAGAGGAGTACCTGCGCGATACCCAGACAGAGAGGAGCGCCCGTGGCTGAGAGGGCTTTTGGGGGACGGCGCACAGGGAAGGTGGCTTTCGAATCGGACTGCCGAAGGGAAATCCTGGTAAGCGGCCCCGCCCGGCCTGCGTTAGAGGGCCTTGGAGATCGCCGGCGTGCCTGCCGGCAGAAGAAAAGGTGGTACCGCGTTTGTTCGCCCTTTACGGAGCTGTCCGTGAGGGGCGTTTTTTATGCGGAATGAGAAGAGAAATCCGAGAGGACAGAACCGGGGAACCATCAGAAACCAACAGAGACAGGAAGGAGACTGCAAGATGGAGAAGAATCTGAGCAAGACCTATGACCCCAAGGGCATAGAGGGAAGGCTCTACGACAAGTGGCAGCAGAAGAAATATTTTCATGCGGAGGTGGACAGGAGCCGGAAGCCCTTCACGATCGTGATGCCGCCGCCGAACATTACCGGGCAGCTTCACATGGGCCATGCCCTGGACAACACGATGCAGGATATCCTGATCCGCTACAAGAGGATGCAGGGATTCAACGCCCTGTGGCAGCCGGGCACCGACCACGCCAGCATTGCCACAGAGGTCAAGATCATCGAGGCGCTGAAAAAGGAGGGCATCGAGAAGGAGGATCTGGGACGGGAGAAGTTCCTGGAGAGGGCCTGGGAGTGGAAGAGAGAGTACGGCGGCCGGATTGTGAGCCAGCTGAAGAAGCTGGGTTCCTCCGCCGACTGGGACCGGGAACGGTTCACGATGGATGAGGGCTGCTCCAAAGCGGTGGAGGAAGTCTTCGTCAACCTGTACAACAAGGGCTATATCTACAAGGGCAACCGGATTGTCAACTGGTGCCCGGTGTGCGGCACGTCCATCTCCGACGCGGAGGTGGAGCATGTGGAGCAGGCCGGACATTTCTGGCATATCAAATACCCGGTTGTGGGAGGAGCGCCCGGGGAGGGCGTGGTGGTGGCCACCACCAGGCCGGAGACGATGCTGGGGGACGAGGCCTTGGCGGTCAACCCGGAGGATGATAGATACCGCCATCTGGTGGGGAAGAAGGTTATGCTGCCCCTGGTGGGCAAGGAGATCCCCGTCATCGCCGATTCCTATGTGGATATGGAATTCGGCACCGGCGTGGTGAAGATCACGCCGGCTCACGATCCCAACGACTTTGAGGTGGGCAGACGGCACAATCTGCCGGTGACCAACATCCTGAACGACGACGCCACCATCAACGAGAAGGGCGGAAAGTACGCGGGGATGGACCGCTACGAGGCGCGCAAAGCCGTCGTGGAGGACTTGAAGGCGCAGGGCCTCCTGGTGAAGGTGGAGGACCACTCCCACAATGTGGGCACCCATGACCGGTGCAAGACGACGGTGGAGCCCATGGCAAAGCAGCAGTGGTTTGTGGCCATGGAGGAGCTGGCCAAGCCGGCCATCCAGGCGCTGAAGACGGGCGAGCTGCGCTTTGTCCCGGACCGCTTTGACAAGATCTATCTCCACTGGCTGGAGAATATCCGCGACTGGTGCATTTCCAGGCAGCTGTGGTGGGGGCACCGGATTCCGGCCTACTACTGCGCGCAGTGCGGGGAGCTGGTGGTGGCCAAGGAGAAGCCGCAGGCCTGTCCGAAATGCGGCTGCACGCACCTTGACCAGGACGAGGATACGCTGGACACCTGGTTCAGCTCGGCACTCTGGCCGTTTTCCACCCTGGGCTGGCCGGAGCACACGGAGGATCTGGACTATTTCTATCCCACAGATGTGCTGGTGACCGGATACGACATCATCTTTTTCTGGGTTATCCGCATGGTGTTCTCGGGTTATGCCCACACGGGGAAGGCGCCTTTCCACACGGTGCTGATCCACGGCCTTGTGCGGGACTCCCAGGGCAGGAAGATGAGCAAATCCCTGGGCAACGGCATCGATCCCCTGGAGGTGGTGGAGAAGTACGGCGCCGACGCCCTGCGCATGACCCTGATGACGGGAAATGCCCCCGGCAACGACATGCGCTTCTACTGGGAGAGAGTGGAGGCCAGCCGGAATTTCGCCAACAAGGTGTGGAACGCCAGCCGCTTCATCATGATGAACTTGGAGAAGGCCCAGGCGGCCAAGGCGGAGCTCTCCGACCTGACCATGGCGGATCGCTGGATTCTCTCCAAGGTGAACCGCCTGGCGAGGGAAGTGACGGAGAACATGGACAAGTATGAGCTGGGAATCGCGCTCCAGAAGGTGTACGACTTCATCTGGGAGGAATTCTGCGACTGGTACATCGAGATGGTGAAGCCCAGACTTTGGGGAGACGGGGACGCCACCACGGCGGCAGCCATCTGGACCTTGAAGACCGTGCTCATCCAGTCCTTAAAGCTGCTCCACCCCTTCATGCCCTTCATCACCGAGGAGATCTTCTGCAATCTCCAGGATGAGGAGGAGTCCATCATGATCTCCTCCTGGCCGGAGTACCGGGAGGACTGGAATTTCGGTGAGGCGGAGAAGGACGTGGAGATCATCAAGGAGGCTGTGCGGGCCATCCGCGGCGTGAGAACCTCCATGAACGTGCCCCCCA
>CALWMI010000090.1 GCA_944381745.1 uncultured Lachnospiraceae bacterium
CCGTCATCCTCCTCCCCATATACCTCCAGGACAGCATGAGCAGCGGGATGTTGAGCAGCAGGATCATCGTTCCCACCGGCAGCCCCAGCAAATATTTCAGCATGACGGCGATCCCGCTCACGCCTCCCGGCGCAATATCCGCCTGCTCAATAAAACAGTAAATTCCCACAGACAGCAAGAGAGAGCCTGCGGCATCCGACAAAAGGTCAGCCGCAGCCTCTCTCGCTCCACTCAATCTTTTCCACATAGGCAGCACCCTCTCCCACGCGTTTTCCACACGCGTCTTCTGTTATCCACGGTTTCGCGCACGGCATCCCACATCCCTGCGCTGCGCGGACGCCCATGCCGGTGTACAAGGGATCCCACTCCTTGGTACTCCAGCGCTACTCCCAGTATTGACAGAAGCTGGGGTTTTTATCTATCTTCCGTCTGCCCTATATGGTTTTCTTCTATCGTTTTCTCTTGCCCGTTCCCGTATGGCCGGTTCCTTTTATCTCCTTCTCCTGCCCTCTTCCCGCATGGCTGGCTCCTATTTTGCCTCTTCCTTCTTGGCAAGCTCTTTCTTCAGCACCTTGTTGACGCAGATCTCTAGCGCCTTCATGGAGGAGCGGATGATATCCTCGTCGATGCCCACGCCCCAGTAGGTGATGTCGTCCTTGAGGACAGACACATAGGACACCGCCTTGGAGGTGGAGCCCTTGGTCAGGGAATGCTCCTCGTAGTCCACCAGCTCGTAGTCGATGCCGAAATAATTTTTCAGGGCGTTGCTCACGGCGTCCAGGCGGCCGTTGCCCTGTCCATTCACATCCACGCTCTTGCCATCCTGCTCGATCGTCACGATCGCCGTAATGCCCTTTCTCGGCACATAATGGCAGTCCGAGATCTCGAACACCTCGCGGATACCGATATAGCGGTCGTAGAAGATCTGGTAAATCCACTCCGGCGTCAGCTCCTTGTGCGCCTGGTCGGATACGCTCTTGGCTGTATAGCTCATATCCTCCCGCATCTTCTCCGGCAGGGAAATGCCGTAGTTCTGCTTGAGGATATAGTTCACACCGCCCTTGCCGGACTGGCTGTTGATGCGGATGACATCCGCGTCGTAGGTGCGCCCCACATCCTGCGGGTCGATGGGCAGGTAGGGCACGGTCCAGTAATCCCTCTCCTGCTCCTCCCGGTAAGCCATGCCTTTGGCGATGGCATCCTGATGGGAGCCGGAGAACGCGGTAAACACCAGGCTGCCGCCGTAGGGCTGGCGGTCATGGACTGGCATTCTGGTTAAGCGCTCGTACTTCGCCTCGATCACCGGCATCTTGCTGAAATCCAGCCCCGGATCCACGCCGTAGGAGTACATATTCATCGCCACGGTCACCAGGTCCACATTGCCGGTGCGCTCCCCGTTGCCGAACAGCGTGCCCTCCACGCGGTCCGCGCCCGCCAGGACGCTCAGCTCCGTGTCCGCCACACCGCAGCCCCTGTCGTTGTGGGGATGCACGGACAGGATCACATTGTCCCGGTATTTCAGATGCTTATTCATATATTCAATCTGGCTTGCGAACACATGGGGCATCGCCGTCTCCACCGTGGCCGGGATGTTGATGATAATCTGGCGTTCCGGCCTGGGCTGCCACACATCCAGCACCGCGTTGCACACCTCCAGGGCGTAATCCACCTCTGTCCCGTGGAAGGACTCCGGGCTGTACTCAAAGGTGATGTTGCCCTCCACCTCTTTCGCCAGCTCCTCCAGAAGCTTCGCCCCGTCCACGGCGATCTGCTTGATCTCCTCCTTGGACTTATGGAACACCTGCTCCCTCTGGGCCACAGATGTGGAGTTGTACAGGTGGACGACCACCTTCGGCGCGCCCTTGATGGCCTCGAAGGTCTTGCGGATGATGTGCTCCCTGGCCTGGGTCAGCACCTGGATGGTCACATCCTCCGGAATCATATGGTTGTCGATCAGTGTCCGCAGGAAAAGGAACTCCGTGTCCGAAGCTGCCGGGAAGCCCACCTCGATCTCCTTAAAGCCAATATCCAGAAGCATCTTGTAGAACTCGATCTTCTCATCCAGGCTCATCGGCTCGATCAGCGCCTGGTTGCCGTCCCTCAAGTCCACGCTGCACCAGATCGGAGGCTTCTCAATATAGTCCTTCTTCACCCAGTCATAGCACTCCTCCGGGGGAAGGAAATAGCCTCTCTGATACTTCTCATAATTTTTCATGTCCCACACTCTCCTTTTCCTGATCTTTTCCGCTTTTACGGAGCCTCTTCTGCCGCGGGAAAGCCTTGAAAAAAATTTGCTCTCACAGCAAAAAATCTTCCGTCCCCAGCTGTAAATATGCCTTCCAGCCAGAGACGAAAGATTCTATAATCTCACGCGGTACCACTCTCATTCATGCTCTGCATGCACTCCGTAAGCACGGGCCTTCGCCGTATGCTCTTCCCCTGTAACGGTGGGCCTCCGTCTGCGTCTACTCTCCGCCGCGGCTTCTTCAGCCTCCGCCCTGTAAACGGACGGCCTGCCTGGCAGATTTGGGGCAGCAGCTCCAAGGCGAGTTCCCAATGTCCCTTCCGCCGCTTCGCATCACCCAGCGGCTTTCTGAAGTCCGGTTCAGAGGTACTACTCCTTTTCTTCGCTTTGTCTGGGTCAATCATACCATAAACCGCTGGAAAAGGAAAGAGGGAAAATAAAAGTTCTGCCCGCAGTTCTGCCCGCAAGACACCTCCTGTCCCTGTCCTCACTCTTCCCTGAGCAGCCCGAACGCCCAGTCAAAGGCGTCGTCCTCATAGACGCAGCCCTCCGGGATATTCAGCCCCTGCAGGCTGCTGCAGTACTGGAAGGCCAGGCTTCCCACGTAGGCCAGGGAGGAGGGGATCTCTATGCGGGTGATGCTGGAGCAATCCAGGAATGCCCGCTCCTGTATCTCCTGCGTCCCCTGGGGCAGAATCACCTCCGTCAGATGGACACAGCCCGCAAACGCCCGGTTCCCAATCACCGTCACGCCCTCCGGCACCGTGTAGCTGCCGCTTTTCTCCACTGGACAGGCCACCAGCGTCTGTCCGTCAGCGGTAAAGAGCACGCCGTCCCGGCTGATGTAGGCGCCGCTGCCCTCCTCCACCTCGATCGCGTCTAAGCCCCCCTTATTGCTGCCGAAAGCGCCGCTCCCCACCATCTCTACCGATGCGGGAATCGTCACCGCATTCAGGGCGCTTCCCCAGAAGGCACAGAACCCAATCTTCTCCAGCGACGGCGGAAGCTCCACCGATGTCAGGGAACTGCAGCTGTCAAATGCCCAGCCCCCGATCTCCTGCAGCCCCTCCGGGAAATGCACATCCCGCAGGTTCCCGGCTCCGAAGAAAGCCTTCTCCCCCACCTTCTGCAGGCTGTCGGGCAGGATCACGCCGGTCATCCCGGCTCCCGAGAAAAGCTCCTCCCCAAGCTCTGCCACCGGGAAGCCTCCCACCGTCTCCGGCACGGCAAGATAGGGAAATTCCCCTGTGTACTCCCCGGTATAGCCAGTGAGGATGGCCGCCTCCCCAGAGGCATCCAGCTCATACTCCAGCTCCTCCTCCATCGCGTACACGTACAGGCGGGCATCCTCCGGGAACATTTCCTCGTCATAGTCCAGCACCTCTTTCCCGTCAATCTCATAGGGCAGGATGATATCCAGGCTCTCGCCAGTGTAGGCCGTGAGGCGGATGCCTGCACCCTCTGCCTCGTACTCCAGGCTGTACTCCTCCGAGAATCCTCCGGTATCTCCTATTGGGAGCAGGGAGCTTCCGTCCTTGTAGCCTAAGAAAGCCCCGGTATCCACGGCTCCCTCCTCTGTCATATCCGCCTCCATGATCCACAGCTGGTCCTCCGCAAAGCAGACGAGGGAAGCGAAACCGTCTGCCCACACCGCCTCGTCGGCGCTGCCGTCTGTCCGAATCCGATGCACTGCCCCGTCGGAAGCATTGTTGTAGTACAGCCAGCCGTTTCCATAGCCCAACATTTCATATCCGGTATTGATCTCCAGCCCGTACACGCCGCCCACCTGCTTCCCCTCCAGGTCGCAGGCGATGACCGCCTGTTCCTCGGCCAGGGAACGCAGGAAAATAGTGCCATCCTCAACAAAGCCCGCATAATAAAAGCTCTCGCTGTCCAGCACCTCGCTGCCGCCGCCTTTCAAGTCAGCACGGCACAGCTCTGTCTCCTCTCCCGTAAAACGGACATAGTAGATATACTCCCCATACAGATTATACCAGAGCACGTATCCATCCAGGATTTCCTCCCTCTCCCCGCTCTCCACGTCATACCTCATCAGGAGGCTGGTTTCCTCGCCGTCTCCGCTTTCCAAGTAATAGAGCTTCTCAGAGCCGTCGTCCAGCAGCGCCCAAGTGAGCAGAAGCAGTTCCTGATCTGTCTCCCACAAAAGCTTCTTCCCGCTCCCGTCCAGATTCATCGCCCAGACTCCATCGCCGTCCTCGGACGCCCCCTGGAAGTAGACCCAGTCCGTGCCCACATTGATGCTCGTAGCCTCCTCATGAACCTTCTCCGCCAAATCCACATAGAAGCACTGATCTTCCTTGTCGAACGCACACACATACAAGTCCTTGTTCTGATCCAGGAAATACTGGTATTCCCCCAGGAGAAGGGCATAGCCGCCATTATTGAGAAGATTGGCGTTGCTGTTGCCCAATCGCTCCACGCTGCCCGGATCCGTGCTGCGCACAACAAAGCCGATCACCACAGCCGCCAGCACCGCGACGCCAGCCAGCAGCAAGGCAAGCCGTCCTCGGCTCTTCTTCCCTTCCCGGCCTGTCCTGCTCCTCTTGTCCTGCCCGCCTGTCCCGGCTCCATCCTCCGGCCTTCTCTCAGACGTCTGTCCCTTTTGCCATGGCTTCTGTCCGGGCGCTCCTGCCCCTATGCCCTGCAGGCCTTCCAGCAGCTGCCCCACAGACGCTGTCCTGTCCTCGGCCCGCACAGCCAGTCCAGCCAGAAGAGCCTCCTTCTGTCCCTTTGACAGCGGCTCCTTCAGCGGCACATCCAGGCTCAGCTGGTCGTCCATGACCCGCTCCGGCGCCTCTGGCGCCAATTTCCCGGTGATGCAGTAATAGATGGTGGCGCACAGTGCGTACACATCCGTCCACGGCCCCACCCTTCCCGTCTCCATGTACTGCTCCATCGGGCTGAAGCCCCGCTTCGTCACCAGCTGGGACGCCCCCTGAGGCGCGGCGCCCATATCCTTCGCCGCTCCGAAATCCAGCAGGCGGACGCTGCCGTCCTTCTGGATCATCAGATTGTCCGGGCTGATATCCCGGTGGATCAAGCCCTGCTGGTGCACCTTGTCCAGGCTCTCCATCATCGGGCGCAGAAGAGCCAGGCAGTCAGAGAACGCCATCGTTCCTTCTTTCAGAATGCGGTCCTTCAGCGTGCGTCCCTCCACAAAATCCATGACAATATAGGCGGTCTGGTTTTCCTCGAACGTGTCCCGTACCCGCACGATCTCCGGCAGCGAATCCACCTTCGCCATCCGGCGGGCCTCCTTGAGAAAGCTCTCGCAGCCTGCCCGCCGCTGCCCCTGGCTGCTCTGTGCCGTCCCCCACAGAAGGCGGTTGGAGCCGCTGTGATCCCGGGTCACGCTCCCCATGGGAAAATATTCCTTCATGGCCACCTTGATGCTCAGCACCAGGTCGAAGCCGATGTAGGTAATCCCGAAGCCTCCATGTCCCAGCACATTTCCCACCAGATACCGGCCTTTCAGGATCGTCCCCCGCTGAAGCCCCCAGGGATTCTCCTCTCTGGCCTGCTGGTCATAGCCGCAGTGCGGGCAGATGGACTCCCCCGCCTTTAATTCCTCCATACAGTTTACACAGCGCCTGACTTCCATCCTCTTCCTCCTGTCCCTTATCCAGAGGCAGCCGCCCGCTGGCGCAGGCGGCCGCTCGTTTTTTCTGACCGCTTAGTAAAATGAAATGGCTGAGCCGGGAATTCCCTCGAAGGAGTCTTCCTCATACGCGCAGCTCTGGGGCATCAGCACCGATGTCAGATTCCCGCAGTTTTTGAAGGCGCCGGTTCCCACAGACTCCGTCCCCGCAGGGATCACAACGCTTTCCAGGGCGCTGCTATAGAAAGCCCAATCGTCCAGCTCCCGCAAAGTCTCCGGAAGCTCTATCTGCCGCAGCCCATAGTTGAATGAGAATGCCCACGAGCCGATATATTCCAGAGATTGGGAGATCCTTACATAGTCCAGGTTATCTGCGCTGCTGAACGCATCCCCGCGAATCTCCTTCACTGTATCCGGCAGCATAATCCCGCAAAGTTCTGTGTCCTCGAAGGCATATTCGCCGATCGCCACCACCGGCATACCGCCTAACATGTCTGGAATGGCGATACGTGAGATTTCCCCCAACCCTTCTCCATTATATCCCGTGATTACCGCTCCTCCCTCTGTCTCCTCATACTGGAACTCCTCCTCCAGGGCATAGGCGTAAAGCTGGGCGTCCGGTGGGAAGATTTCCACATCCCAGTCAATCACCGGCATCCCATCGATCGTATAGGGAATCAGGATATGATTGCTCTCCCCGGAATAGCCGGTGAGCGTAACGCCTTCTGCGCCAATCTCATATTCCAGGCCGGCATCTGTCACGCCGGTATTTCCCAGCGCAATCCTTCCGTCCCCATCCTTGTAGCTGAAGGAGACGCCGGAGCGGATGGCCTCTTCCTCCCCTTTGCGCCCTTCCAGCACCCAGAGGTTGTCTTCCGAAAAGCAGACAGACACGGCAAACGTATCCTCCATCACTACCTCATCCGCCGTCCCGTTGGCCCGCACCCGGTGCACGGACTGGTCAGCCGCGCTGTCATAGTAGATCCAGCCGTCCCCATAGGCAAACGTATAGTTTGTCATATCTGTATCCAGGCCGTACAGGCCTCCTGTCTTATTTCCTTCCAGGTCGCAGATGACGATCGCGTCCTCTTCGTTCAGGGAATAGAGGTATATCTCCCCATCCTCGATAAAGCCGCTGAGATACGCCTCGCTGTCATCCAATATCTCCGTGTCCTCCCCATCCAGGCCGCAGCGGCACAGCAGTATGCGTGTCTCCTCGATATCCGTATAATAAATGTACTCGCCGTACAGATTGTACCATCCGACGGTATCCTCCAGCACGGCCTCCTGCTCCCCGCTTGCCAGGTCATAACGGCAGAGCGCCTGCACCTCCCCTCCCTCTGTCGCATCCAGGAAATAGAGCATCTCCGAGCCGTCGGTCAGCATGGCATAGGTAAGCATCGTAATGCTGTTCGCCTCAAACAGCTGCTCCGCCCCGCTCCCGTCCAGTTCCATGCGCCAGACACTGTCCCTGCCCCCTTCCGTGTGGCGGAAGTATACCTTGTCTTCCCCCAGGTTGATGTAGGCCGCGTCTTCCTTTACAAGTGTGCCCTGGTCGACATAAAAGATTTGGTCCTCTGTGTCATATTCGCACGCATACAGGTTGAAGTCCTTATCCAGGAAATACTCGTATTCCCCTGGAATCATCAGATAGCCGCCGTCATTGTATATGTTGGAGGCTGAATTGCCAAGATACTCCACACGGGGCTTCTCCCAGCCCAGCACTGCTACCAGGACTACCGCCGCGCAAGCTACAGCGGCAGCCAGCAGCCACCACCTTTTGCCGCCCTTCTTGCCTGCGGTTGTCCTGCCGTCTGCTCCCTTGCCGCCCAGTCCCCGCAGATCCTGGCTTCTCTGGCGGTATTTCTCCTCCCCGCCTTCCCCCGCAAGCGCGGAAAGCAGTTCTGACACTGTCTGGATTCTCTCCTCCGGCTTGACGGCCAATCCTGCCAGCAAAGCCTCTTTCTGCTCTCTGGACAGCGGCTTCTTCACCGGCACATCCAGGCTCAATTTATCCTCCATCAAGCGTTCCAGCGCCTCCGGCACTACCTTGCCGGTGATACAGTAATAGATGGTGGCGCACAGGGCGTACACATCCGTCCATGCCCCCACCTTGCCCGTCTCCATGTACTGCTCCATTGGGCTAAAGCCCCGCTTCGTCACCAGCTGGGACGCTCCTTGCGGCGCAGCGCTCATGTCCTTCGCCGCCCCCAGATCCAGCAGGCGGACGCTGCCGTCCTTCTGGATCATAATATTGTCCGGGCTGATGTCCCGGTGGATCAAGCCCTGCTGATGCACCTTGTCCAGGCTCTCCATCAACGGCCACAGAAGGCACAGGCAGTCGGAAAACGCCATCGTGCCCTCCTTCATGATCCGGTCTTTCAGCGTACGCCCCTCCACGAAATCCATGACAATGTAGGCCGTCTGGTTCTCCAGGAACGTATCCCGCACCCGCACGATCTCCGGGATCGTATCGATCTTTGCCATCCGCCTGGCTTCCTTGAGAAAGCTCTCACACCCTGCCCGCCACTGCTCCTGGCTGTTCTGTGCCGTTCCCCACAGCAGGCGGTTGGAGCGGCTGCGATCTCTGCTCACGCTCCCCATAGGAAAATACTCTTTGATGGCCACCTTGATATTCAGCACCAGGTCAAAGCCTATGTAGGTAATCCCGAAGCCTCCCTGCCCCAGCATGTTCCCCACCAAGTAGCGTCCTTTCAGGATCGTATTCCTCCTAAGGCCGTACGGGTTCTCCTGCTCCTTCTGCTGGTCATAGCCGCAGTGGGGACAGATCGGGTCTCCGGGCGCGCCCAGCTCTTCCATACAGTTGACACATCTCCTGACTTCCATTACTGACCGCCCTCCTCTTCCCGTCCAATCCGGTATTCATAGCTCCCCATCCGGATAGTCTCTCCTTCATGGAGCGCCACTTTCCCCAGCTGACTTATGGGGACTCCGTTGACAAATGTCCCGTTGGTAGAACCCATATCCCACACATAAATCTTCTCCCCATCCCATCGGAGCCTGCAGTGGACGCCGGACAGCCGTCTGTCCTCTCCGTCCAGGACAATTTCAGCCCGTTTGTCTCTGCCCACCGTCACCTCTTTATTTTTTTCCAGCACAAGCATGTGGACAATCTGCTCATATCCCACCGCCGTCAGATACAACTCATACTTCTCTGGCTCCGGAAGCTCCTGTCCGCTTTCCGGGAGCTCCTCTGCTCCGGCCTTTGCCGTCTCCCCAAGGGCATCCTCCTCTCCCGGCTCCCCGGTGCTGCCAGTACCGCCGTCTGCCGCTTCATCCGCCGCCCCTTTGGATGCTTTGCCCTGTCTTTTCTGTCCCTTTCTGCGGACAAGGACTGCCGCCAAAATGAAGAGGAGCAGGACTGCCGCCCCAATTCCTATATAGAGCCCGTACGGCGGCTGGCCTTCTGCCCCTTCCTGGGCGGCATCCTGCGTCTCTCCGCCGCCTTCCGCTGTTTCTCCTTCCTTCTCTCCTTCTGCGTCCTCTCCCTCGGAAGCCCCGGCGTCTGTTCCGCCGGCAGCGACAAGGACATCCTCCGCATAAACCTCCAGCGTATCCTCATAGCTGCTCCCATCTGCCGCCATATAAGATACCCGCAGCAGCAAGATATCCTTTTCCTCCGGCTGCTTGGGCAGCTGGACGGACAGCAGCAGATCTCTCTGCACCGCTTCCATGATCTGCTCTCCGGCCTGCGCGCCGCTTATCCCGTCCACCACTGGGGTATAATGACGTCCTCCTGCCGACGCCCTGGCAAAGCTCCCCAGCAGCTTCCCATATTCCAGCTGGCTGTCCGTTGGCTGTCCTGGAAGCGTGGCTACCGTATAGATGGGGACGCCGGATTCCTCCGCCGCCTGGAACGCTTCCTCCTGCGTAATCCCACTCTTCTGGTCGTCCTCCCCGTCCGAGAAAATCAGCAAATATTTCCGCGGATGCACGTTGGGATCTGTATCCAGAAGCCGCAGGCTCTCCACGATGCCCGCATAGAGATTCGTATCCTCAATTCCAGCCTCCAAGGCGTTTACTGCTTCCTCCACTGCCTCCGGTTCCGTCAGGAAGCCGCTCTGGGACACCTGGTTGCCCAGCGTGCCGACAGCCATGTTGTCCTGCTCGCCCAGGCTCTGGCCGATTGCCAGCAGCGCCTCCCTCGCCTGGGCCATCTGGCTCTCCCGCATGGAGCCTGACACATCCACCAGGCAGTAAAAGGTGGCAGGAAACCCTGCCTCGTCCGCTGCAGCCACAGACTGTACCGCCAGCTCCTCCCCGCTTAAGGTGACGGTAAAGTTCCCCGCCTCATAGCTCTCCTCCCCTGCAATATCCGCGCATACGACCTGCAGCGTGTCCCCAGCTGCATAGCATCCCTCCAGAAAACGCTGCGTCCCTGCTCCCTGCGCCTGCAGAACCGGCGACAGCAGCAGCGCCACGCCCAACAACCCGCACAAATTTCTTCTCCTCATCATCTCTCTCCTATCCCTCCGCACACCCGCATCAGATCTCCGCCATCACTGCGACCGCCGTGTGATTATCGCTTCCCTCCTGTACACGCCTTCCAAGGCGCAGCCGCATGCTGCCAATCCATTCCTCCGCACAGGCAGCCTTCTGCAGATCTACCAGCATCTCCTCGTCCAGCACATACTCCCAAAAGCCGTCGGTACAGAGCAGGAACCCATGAAATCCCGGAGCCAGCTCCAGGCGCGGATGAATATCCGGCTCCATGTCCTCGCCCCCCAGCACCCGCAGCACCCGGCTGCGCTCTTTATGATTTCGGATCTCGTCCCGGCTGATTTCCCCCAGCTCCACAGCCAGCTGGGAGATGCTGTGATCTCTCGTATAATCCGCCAGCCTTCCCTCGTAAAAATGATAGAGCCTGGAATCTCCGATATGCGCCCAGACTGCTTCCCGGCCACGCACGCAGAGATAGGCCGCTGTGGTCTTCATTTCTATCTGATTTTTTCGCCGCCGCGCAATCTCTTCATTGGCCTTCTGGAAACACTGCAGGAGTGTCGCTTCTTCCGGCAGCCCGCTGCCGCCGCACGCCTTCAGGCAGCGAACCGCGATTCCAGAAGCCTGGCCGCCTCCGCCATGCCCGCCCAGCCCGTCTGCCACCACTGCGATGACACAGCCCTCCTCCACAGACACGCTGTAAGAATCTTCATTTTCTCCTCTTCTTCCTATATGGCTGTAACCAAAGGCCGACAACTTCCGCATCTTACTCCCCCCTTACAGTACCTGAAACTTCTCCTGGGCAAAAGAGATCACATTCCCGGGCGACAGCGTATACCATATCTGGGCACGCAGCCGGGTTTGGTTCACATAAGTCCCATATGTGGATGCCTCGTCCCGTATGCACAGCCTCCCCTGCCGATCCAACGCCAGGGAGCACTGCAGCCTGCTGATGCCGGGACTGTTGGGCGGATAGAGAATCCCACAGCTTCTGTCCCGCCCTGCGCGCACCGTCTGCCCGGCAGCCACCTCGAACCGCTTTCCCCGGTACCGCCCTTGGATGCCTTGGATGCCCGCCAGCCGCCCCGGCAGCCTTCCTGCGCGCCCGGCTCCCGTAGGCTGCCCCTGCATCCGCTGCAGCAGCGGCTCTCCTGGGAACAGCTCTTCCGCCATCTCCCGTATATCCTGAAAACGATCCTGTGGCAGCACCGCCATCCCCTTGCGCACCGCCTGTGCCACATGCCCCGGAATATCCCGGCACAGCTCGGCAATGGGATGCACAGCGTCATACAGCGCCCTGTCCGGCGCCTTCGGCGGCAGCACTCCCGCCAGCGCATAATAGATGGTGACGCTCAAGGCATAGATGTCTGTCCAGGGTCCTTGCTTCCCATCCTCCCGGTATTGCTCCAGAGGGGCAAAATTATGCTTCAGCAGGGTGGTCAGTCCCTGATGGCTGCTGTAGCAGCGCACCGAACCAAAATCTATCAGCTTCACCCTGCCGTCCTTAGCCAGATAGATATTGTCCGGGCTGATATCCCGATGGATCATATTCTTCCCATGGAGGGCTGCCAGCGCCCGCATCACCGGCCTCACATAGGCAGACAGCTGCGCCCAGTGAAGCCTGCCTGTCCCCGCAAGATAGCGCTTGAGATCCATGCCGTCGATATACTCCATGGCATAGTAGGCCGTGTTGTTTTCGGAAAACAGGTGAAACACACTGACAATCTCCGGGTTCTCCCGGAACTCATACAGCAGCCTCGCCTCCTCCAGAAACCTCTGCTTCAGATGCTCGCAGTATTCCTCCTGTCCCGGCACAGCCCTGACCTGCGGATTCTGCGCGGTTCTTGTCACATCCTTACAGGGGAACAGCTCCTTGACGGCTACGCGTCGTTCCGCCTTTCTGTCCCAGGCCATATAGGTGATCCCGAAGCCGCCGTTCCCCAGCACCCTGCCGATCTCGTACTGCCGGTGCAGCAGATAGCCCAGAGGCAGGGCATAGCCCAGCCTCTGAGCCTCCGCCAGCTGCTTTTTCCCGCAGCTTGTGCACACGCCGTTGACAATCATGCCATTCATACAATTCCTGCACAGGTTCCTGGTGTCCACAGCACACATCTCTTAAGCCTCCAGTATGACCGCCGTAAAATTGTCCTGCTTGGGCTTCTGGCACTCCAGGATACGGCTCTCAAACGCAGCGGCAGCAGCCTGTACGTCTCCCGCCTCTTCCAGAATGCGTCCCATCTCTTCCTCCGGCAGCGTATTATAGACGCCGTCGCTCATGAGAAGAAGCTTATCCCCCCTCTCCAGCGCAATCCGGCGGCGGCTCCCATCCACATATTTCAGCTCGCCCATACCGATAAAACTGGTCAGCCCCTGCCTTTTCGGGTGCATGCGCGCCTCCTCAAAGGAAATCTCTCCGTTGACCGCCTGGATAAGAAGCTCTGTCTCATAGTTATGTTCCTGGTTCAGCTGGATCAGATGCCGGTTCCTGTACAGGTAAATCCGGCTGTCACCCACAGATATCCAATGGAGGCCGTCCTTCCCTGCCAGCACCGCCACCAGTGTAGAGCCGCTCTTATATTGCCCCGCGCTGCCGAGCATGGCGTTCACTTCCCGGTTCACATGGGCCACCGCCTCAAACAGGATATTCTCCTGCTGGCCTGGCCTGACCTTGGCCGCGTCCTGCAGCATGGTCATGACAATCTTCTGGCTCACCTTATCTCCATCTGCCAGGCCACCCATACCGTCCGCCACCACTGCAAACACGCCGTCTCCCGCCGGGGTTACCCCGAAGCTGTCCTGCTGGCTCTTTCTCTTTCCGATATGATGCACCTTCCCAACCTGAGCCACCCTTCTTCCGCCATCCTGCAGTGCCGTATGCTCTCCCTGCCCTCCCGGCCCTGCCGGCTGCCCATAACAGCCTTCCGGCTCTGTCCTTTTCTTCCTGCGCATCAGCACGGCTGCGCACACTGCCACTGCGGCTGCCGCCAACAGAAGCAGGCCTGCAGCAAGCCATGGGAAACTGCCCTCATCCTGCCCCTTCAGGCCCTCCTGCAAGACAGACGTCTCCGCGCCCTCCTCAGACAGCTCCTCTTCCTGGGCAGGTTCCCCCTGAACAGCCTCCTCCTGGACAGCCTCCTCCTGGGAAGCCTCCTCCTGAACCGGCTCCTCCTGGGCAGCCCCCTCCTGAACCGGCTCCTCCTTGGCAGGCTTCTCCTGGAGCGGCTCCTCCTCTGTCACCCTTCTCGCAACCTCTTTATTCATTCCAATCAAACCTCTCCCCGCACAGCGGTATAAACAGTAGCTTCGTAGATCCCAGCGTCAGCACGTCATAGGCATGGATCTCCATCGGGGCCATCGCCATCTTGCCATTCAGGCGTACGATGCTCTTACCGTCCGCCGGCCCGAAGAAAAACACCTTCTCCTCTGGGTCATAAGCCACGAGGGCATGCCGTTCCCTTCCGATCTTCAAATCCCCCTTCACGCAGATATCCATATGCTCGCTGCGCCCAATATAGTTGTAGCCTGCGCGGATACGATAGTCCGTACCCCGAGCCGATCCTTCTGTGCACACAAGCCACCCTACCACCGGCGTAAATCCCGCGATTCCGCCCACGGTTACCGGCTGCGTCACACTATCATAATCCTCAACTCCAGCGGAAAACGGCCCAAACCCGCCGTTTTCAAAACCATTTCCCTGGGTGAGCGGCTGGGTCTCTCCCACCTCTCCCTCCCCGGAAAATCCGGCAAGCGGCTCCGTCGCCCCGTAATCCTGCGGCATCTCCGGCTCAAATCCTGGCTGCGTCTCTCCAAAGCCGCCTGCCTTCTGCTCTGCCGCACATTGGGGGCAGCTGCTATTGGCCTCTGCGTCGTAAAAGTGTCCCTTCTCGCATCTTCTGATTTCCATACTCTTTATCCTCCTATTCCCTATCGAATCTCAAACGCGTTCTTCTTTTCTCCGATATAAAATATGTCTCCGTACTGTACCGCCACCGGATAAAGCTCCCGCAGCTTCCCTTTTCCTTCCACAAAGGTTCCGTATTTGGAACCGGAATCCATCAGCATCAATGTCCCGTTATTCCAGAAAAGCTTGCAGTGTACCCGGCTAACCCCCTTGGTATCCGCCGGGAAACGCACTGTGGACGCCGGATCCCGGCCAAAGGTTATCTCGCTCTCCCCTATATCATAGATTCTTCCATCCATATAACCGCCCCTGGCGTACAGGCGGAAGCCAGCCTGCTCCTGTACCGGCGGGATTTCACTCTCCCTGGGTCCCTGCACCGTATCCGGCACCGAATCAAACTCCTCCGAGACAGAAAAAGGATCCGGTGTGGGTGTGGGTACCGGCCCCGGAGCTGTATCTCCCGCATCCGGAGAGGCGCTGCCCTTCTTGAAAATCTTCCTCAGGATGTAGACGGCCGCCGCCGCAACCAAGCCGATGATTGCTCCCCGCAAAGCATCGTTCCATATACTGTCCCCGCCGTCTGAAGCGCCGTTTCCGCCCGACGTATCGCCGTCTGAGTTTCCGCCTCCCTGGGACTCTTCCCCTGTGCTGCCCCCGCCGGAGGTGCCGCCCCCGCCACTCCCGGAACCGCTGGAAAAGGCTGCCTCATCCAGAAGCGGCGCATAGATCAGCTCCGGCCCAGTCACAATGCCGACACAGAAACCTCCCTCATCCAGCAGCACCGCCGGATAAACCATATTATCGGCCTGCACTCCGTCCGCCTGCAGAAAATAATAGCCGTCCGCATAATAGCCAGTAATCACAGCGTCATTGGTTTTCAGCTCCACGTCGGCAGTACAGTAATAAAAACCTACCGTCTGCCCCTCATAGGCGCTGGCCACATACAAGAAGAGGGGATCTTGTTCGTTTATCTCCACCAGCCACTCCACAACTTGCAGCGTGTCATCCTGCGCCGACATTGTGAGCGGATAGCCGGACGAAGTGCTGCCTGTGATAAAGGAATACTGCAGCGCCTCCGCCTTGACAATATCCGGGCTCGTATAGACGTAGGCCACGCCGCCTTCCCCCACAAGCGCCACGCCGGTTCCCAGAGATACCATCTGGCCTTCGCTGTCCAATCCCTGCACAAATCCCAGGGCATACACTTGCCCTGAGGAACCAGATGCCTCTGCCCTTACAGGGATAAGGCACGCCAGCAGCAGCGCCAGTGCCGCCAGCCATCCAACCGCCTTCACCGTCATCCGTATCTTTCTCTGTCTCCTTTGCATTCTCTCCATCCTTCTCCTCCCTCCGCTTCCTATGGCAGCGTCACCCGGAAAGCATTCTCTTTTGTTCCAAGGTACAGCACATCGCCGGATCGCAGCTTCTGCTCCTCTCCTGCCGCAAGCCTCCTGTTTCCATTTATATAAGTTCCATAGGAAGAATTTAGGTCTTTTACCGTCCAGCTCCCCTGCACAAAGCAGAGGCTGCAGTGCTGCCTGCTGACGCCATGCGCCTGGGCCGGGAACCGAATGGTGCATCCCTCTCCTCGCCCAGCAACGATCACCACGCCGGGCTCTAATTTCCAAACCGCGCCCTTCAGCGCTCCTCCTACGCACACAACCATTCCAGCTTCCGCCGCCGGAGTCCGTCCGTATACGCTTCCTGCGGCTGCAGACACCCTGCCCGCCGTACCCTGCGCCGCTGGCGACCCGCTGGTTCCCGCGCCGCCGAAGGCCGGCGGCTTATCCTCCGCCTGCCCGCTGCGGTATTTCCCGATGGAAATCACCTGGTACAGGCATTTCTTGACAATGTAGAGCAGCTCCAGCCACAGAAGGATAATCACCACGATATTTTTTGTGTAGTAGAGATAGCTATCTGTAATGCCAAAATCGCTGTTCCACGCATAGTGCATCGCTGTGGACATCGCGAAAGTGAGCAGGAAATCCCCACTCAGAAAAGCAGAGCCGCCCAGCTTGGAATTTTTCATGCCGAGGGCCAGCGCCGCCCCGTAGGGCGCGCAGAAAACAACATGGCCGCCCAACGCAAAGATCCCCCTCAGGAGCTGATTCTGTATGACCTCCTCAAAAGACGGCATACCGAATGCGTAGACGACCGATTCAAAGCCGCCGAAGCCTGCGCCGACTGCAGCGCCCAGCACAAGCCCGGTAACCCCATATATTTTCTTTTTCTTACTTATGTACAGGAGAAAAACAACGACAGCAGCCAGCTTAGCCGGTTCCTCCCGGAACGCAGCGTAGGATGCCGGGCCGCCCTCCACGACAAGAAACATCACGTTCGTCACCGCGAAGGAAATGCAGCCGCCCAGCAGAAAGTAGGCTAGCAGCTCATAGATAGAAATGTTTTTGGGAATGTTCAGCTCCCATAAAAAAATAAGCAAAATACAGGGAAACACAATCGGCGGAAGAATCAGTACCATGAACTCCAGGCCTGCCGCGCTCCCCGTCAGCATTACCGTGACATAAAACAGCGCGTAGAGCGCAATCACAAACAGCAGCCCCACCTTCATCACCGGAAACCACACCCATGGTTTATGCCATTTCGCCAGCATATTCTCCTCTGTTGCACTGTTCATCGACGTCCCTGCCGACAGGGCATAGTCCAGCTCCTGCCTGCTGTGCTTCTTCGTCGATTCCGACAGAATGTCTTTCCAGGTGATCTGACTGTTTTTCTTCTTCACCTTCTGGTAGAAAAACGTGTTCCCCATATCGTCTCCCCTCACATTTCTGCACAATTTCTGTATATCCGACACTGACGCCGATGCCCCTGCCGGCAAAAATCCCTGCCTTACCCTACCTCGTGTACCCTCTCTGTATGTTCCTCTCAGCAGAAGTAAGATTCTATAAGCTAAATTATATCTTTATCTCAAAAATAATGCAACAATTTCATCTGTTTAGCCGAATTATTTTGCATTCTCATTTAACAATTGTTTATTTTTTCCAAATTTTTACTTCTTCAGTCTCCTTCTTCTTCTCAAAATTTTCCTTGCTCTGAAACCATCTAAATACTCTGCACAGATCCAAGGCAGATTGTAAAATAGATTGGTAAAACAGATTTTCTCCATGCACCTTCCTTTCTCCCCCATTTTGTGATATGATAGCGTCGGCGGCGCCGGTATCCGCAAGGTCAGCTCCCTCCGCGTACACCGGCGCCAGCAATCATAGAAAGGTCGTCGCATTATGAGTTTATTCGGCATTTTCCTGGGCCTCGCCCTCCTGGTTCTCTTCGCCTTCAAGGGCAAGTCCCTGCTGTGGGCCGCCCCTCTGTGCGCTTTTGTCGTGGCACTCACCGGCGGCCTGGAGCCCCTGAGCGCCTATACAGAAAGCTATATGTCCGGCTTTGTGGGCTTTGTCAAAGATTGGTTCCCGGTCTTCCTTCTCAGCGCCATCTTCGGCAAGGTGATGGAGGTCACCGGCGGCGCCCAGTCTATCACCCACTTTGTCGTGCGCAGGCTGGGCAGCCAGCGGGCCATCTTCGTCTCCATCCTGTCGGCAGCCATCATGGCCTACGGCGGCATCTCCGGCTTTGTCATTATCTTTGCCATGTACCCCATCGTGCTGGGGCTGTTTCGGGAGGCCAATATTTCCCGCCGGCTGATCCCGGCCACAATCATGTGCGGCTCCTTCACCTTCGCCACCGCTGCACTTCCAGGGACACCGGCGCTCCAGAACCTGATCCCCTCGGAATATTTCGGGACAGAGGCCACCGCCGCCCCCATCACCGGGCTTGTATGCTCTGTGATCATGTTTGCCGGCGCTGTCCTCTGGCTGGACTACCGGGCCCGGGCGCTGCGGAATAAAGGGTTTGGCTACGACGAGCCAGCTGCCGCCGTCCCCTCCCGCCCGGAGGACGCGCTCCCCAACCCGCTGTTTGCAGCCATTCCGTTTGCAGCCATTGTCATCCTCCTCAATGTCCTGAAGCAGGATATCATTCTCGCCCTGCTGGCCGGCGTGATTCTGTGCGTGGTGCTGAACCGCCGCTACATCAGCGACATCGGCGCGGCTTTCAACGTTGGGGCAGCAAGCGCTGTCCTGGCCATCATGAACACCTCCGCCACAGTCGGCTTCGGTTCCGTCATCCGGCTTGTCCCCGGCTTCGCCGTCCTGACAGCCGCCGTCCTTGGCATCGGCGGCAGCCCCCTGATCTCAGAGGCCGTAGCCGTCAGCGTCCTGGCCGGAGCGGCAGGCTCCGCCTCCGGCGGCCTGACCATCGCCCTGGACGCCATGAGCGAGAGCTTCATCGCCATGTCCCAGGCATCCGGGATTTCCCTGGACGCCTTCCACCGGGTGGCGGTGATCGCCTGCGGCTGCCTGGGCGTCATGCCCCACGATGGCGGCGTGGTCACATACCTGTCCTACTGCGGCATTTCCCACAAAGAAGGCTATCTTGACATGCTGATGGTCGTCGGCGTGATCCCGCTTGCATCGACGGTGGTGGCCATTCTTATGGGCACTGCCGGCATTCTATGACAACTGCCTGATGGCGCCTTCCTTCCTGAAAACAGAAAGAGGGCGCCGCTCCATCATCTCATCTGATGATTTTGCGACACCCTCCTCGTCCGTGTCGCGCCCTGCCAAGGAGCACTTCCATCCTATCCCCTGGCAGCCGCAAATAGCTTGCTTATGAACAATCGTTTGTCTATGAAATCTCAAAGAATTCCTTGGGCATCATCTCATGGCAGGTGGCCTCCACCACCACCTCGCCCTTCTGGTTCTTACAGATACCAGTAAACTCCCCGATGTAGGAGCGGCTCCTCTCATCCACGCTGCTCAGCGTCACCTCGGCGGTAATGGTGTCCCCGAAAAACACGGGAGCCTTGAACTTCACATACTCGTCCATAAACACCGTCCCGGAACCCGGCATAGTCATCCCCATCACAGTGGAGATAAAGCTGGAGGTCAGCAGCCCGTGGACGATCCTCTGCCCGTACCGCGTCGTCTTGGCAAATTCCGCATCCATGTGGATCCGGCTGAAATCCCCGGTCACTCCAGCAAAGGCACACACATCCGCCTCCGTAATCGTCTTGTGGAAATATCCCTTATCTCCAATTTTTAATTGTCTCTTCTCCATCATCATACCTCCTTCTTCTTTCTCTTGGAATTATTCTTTCTTCTGAAATCATACTTTTTTCTAAATCGTCTTATTTTTTCACAAGCCACTGTCCCTTGCGCCGGGAGCCCGAACGCTCAAGAATTCCTTTTTCCCGCATTCTCTTTATGTGGTATTTCAGTGTATTGGAATTCATGCCCAACCGCTCCGCCATCTGCCTCTGAGACAGCCCCGGTTCCTCCTCGATCAAGTTTATGATCTCCTGCACCAACCTTGTATCTTCCGATTGGGTGGTCTGGGTGGTGGTTTGGGTGGGACTTTGGGTGGTTTGGGTGGTCTGATCGGCTGTTTGGGTGGGACTTTGGGTGGTCGTTTGGGTGGGATTTGGGGTGGTCTCCCGGACAGTCTCCGTCAAACCTTTTTCTGCATCCATTGCAACCCTTTCTTCCCTAATAATATCGTCTTGCCCGCTTTGCCGCCTGGTATCCCCGCTTCCCTCACAGTGCCCGCTCTAATGCCTTCTCCACAGCCGCATACGTGGGTACGCCCTCCAGCAGCTTCTCCTTGCCCAGGTAAAAACAGGGCACATAATAGTAATCGTATTGATCCGCGATATCCGGCCTCTCCGTCTCCTCAATTTTCTCGATCTCCACCTGGGCAAGCTCCGGGCGCTTTGCCCTGGCCTCCTCCAGAAGCCGGTCTGCCTGCCGGCAATAAGGGCAGGTTTTCAGATAAAAGTACGTGATCTTCTTCATATGGGTATCCTCATTTCTTTCTTCTATAAAAAATTACCTCTGGCGCTATTATAGCACACAACCTGCCTTCAGCTCAATTCCCCGTCCACAATACGATGATGCCGTTTTGAATGGTAAAGATAGATTCCGCTGACCGGAACTGGCGGTTTCTATCATTAATTAAATGCAAAAAACCAGTAGAGAACTTCTCATCAGCTCATTGCGGATATTTGCTTAGCGACGGTGTACAAGGGACAATACGGTTCCTTGTACACCGTCGCTATTATTGGCTTTTAACACTCATCATCTCTGTGCTTTTCTTTTGGCAGTACCTCTTTGATATATAATTTCACCGCACAATATACTTCGTCAAAAGAAGGTTTATTCACACTCGAAATGAGTTGTCAAGGACTTTTTAATCAAATTCACAAAAAAGCCACAAAAAAAGTGCCAGAAGCAGATTTTAGCTCCTGACACTTTTGCGGATGGGTTATTTGCTCCTGTTTAACAGTTCGTCGCAAAGGTACGCATATTCCGGCAGTTGGTCGATATAGGGTTTCCAGCGCCG
>CALWMI010000091.1 GCA_944381745.1 uncultured Lachnospiraceae bacterium
ATTGCAGGCTTTGCCGGGTATGAAAATATCATCAATAGCGAGGGATGGTTGATATGACGTTGGTCGATGCGTTGGAAGGAAAAGAATACATTGTTCAAAACATTGATACAGAGGATGATGAGCTGAATGCTTTTTTGTTTTCGCTTGGCTGTTACGCCGGTGAGCCTATCACGGTGGTGTCTCACTTAAAAGGCGGCTGTGTGGTATCGATTAAAGACGGCAGATACAATATTGATAACCAGTTGGCGGCGGCAATCGAGATTTGACGGCTGCCGGCTGGCGGCCGGCTCTGACAGGTGGTTACTGTACGTAGGTTAGCAATCACTAACGAAACGTATTGTAATATAGAGAGAGTATATTGTAAAAGAGGAGGAATTTTTATGCGTATTGCCTTGACGGGCAACCCCAATTCGGGCAAGACTACCATGTACAATGCCTTGACCGGCAGGAATGAAAAGGTAGGAAACTGGGCGGGGGTTACTGTTGAAAAGAAAGAGCATCCAATTAAGAAGGCTTATTACAGCGGTTCGGAAGAGCTGATCGCGGTAGATCTTCCCGGCGCTTACTCTATGTCGCCCTTTACATCAGAGGAAAGTATTACCAGTTCCTATGTAAAAAACGAGCATCCCGATGCCATCATCAATATTGTGGACGCCACGAATCTCAGCAGGAGCCTGTTTTTTACCACGCAGCTGCTGGAACTGGGGATTCCTGTGGTGGTGGCGCTGAACAAGAGCGATATCAATGAAAAGAAGCAGACGACGATTGATGTGCCCACCCTTTCTGAGCAGCTGGGGTGCCCGGTGATCGAGACGGTATCCACTGCGGGAGAAGGGCTGCGAGAGGTGGTAGATGCTGCAGCCGAGGCAAAGGGCCAGATCCAGAGGGCGCCCTACGAGGAAGGGAATGTGGATCTGACGGATAAGAAGGCTGTGGAAGAGGCGGACCGCAAGCGGTTTGCGTTTGTCAATCAGCTGGTTTCAAAAGTAGAGAAGCGGACAGTCCTCACAAGGGAGAAAGGGACAGGGGATGCGATTGACGCGGTCTTGACGAATAAAATTGCCGGGATCCCCATTTTTGCCGTGGTGATGTTTTTGGTATTCCAGATTTCCCAGGTGTGGGTGGGGCCGCTGATTGCAGATACGCTGGTGGCTTGGATTGAGACGTTCCAGGGCTATGTCAGCGAAATGCTGGCGGACGCGAACCCGCTTCTGACCGCCCTGCTGGCAGACGGCATTATCGGCGGCGTGGGCGCTGTGGTCGGCTTCCTGCCGTTGGTTATGATTATGTATTTCCTGATCGCCTTGCTGGAAGACTGCGGCTACATGTCCCGCGTGTCTGTGGTGCTGGATCCGATTTTCAAGAAGGTGGGGCTCTCCGGCAAGTCGGTGATTCCTTTTGTCATCGGCACGGGCTGCGCGATTCCGGGCGTTATGGCAAGCCGCACGATCCGCAACGAGAGAGAGCGCCGCGCCACGGCTATGCTGACGCCTTTTATGCCCTGCGGAGCGAAGATTCCGGTTATCGCACTGTTTGCCGGCGCGTTCTTTGACGATGCGGGCTGGGTAAGCTTCCTCATGTATTTTACCGGTATCGTCTTGATTTTCCTGGGAGCGCTTCTGGTGAACAAGATTGCCGGATATAAAAACCGCAAATCCTTCTTTATCATTGAGCTGCCTGAGTATAAGGTTCCGTCGCTTTTATTCGCGTTGAAAGCCATGTGTGCCCGGGGCTGGGCGTACATTGTGAAGGCTGCCACGATCATTCTGCTTTGCAATACGGCGGTGCAGATTATGCAGACCTTCAATTGGAGCTTCCAGGTGGCAGAGACGGCGGACAGCTCCATTTTGGCTTCCATCGCCGCTCCTTTCGCCTATCTGCTTGTGCCGATTGTGGGCGTACTGAGCTGGCAGCTGGCCGCAGCGGCGGTTACTGGATTTATTGCCAAAGAGAATGTGGTTGGAACGCTGGCTGTCTGCTTCGTCGGCCTGGAGAATCTGATTGATACGGACGAATTGGCCATGATTGAGGGCACAGGGACAGAGATCGCCGGCATTATCGCGATCACGAAGGTGGCAGCGCTGGCCTACCTGATGTTTAACCTGTACACCCCGCCTTGCTTTGCGGCTATCGGCGCGATGAACTCAGAGATGAGGAGCTCCAAATGGCTGTGGGGAGGCATCGGCCTGCAGCTGGGCACAGGCTATACCGTGGCCTTCCTGGTCTACCAGGTTGGGACGCTGATTACAACAGGCGCTGTGGGGGCCGGGTTCCTGCCTGGATTGGTTGCTGTGGCAGTGATGGTTGCCATCGTCGTATATCTGTGCCTGAGAGCAGATAAAAATGTGGCGCGTGAATATGCGCTGAGTGGGGCGAAATAAACATGATGGATTTGGTTGTGATTGGCATTCTTGTGTTGATCCTTGCCGCTGCCGGAAGATATGTGTACATAGAGAAAAAGAACGGGAACAAATGCATTGGCTGCCCGGCTGGGTGTTCCTGCCAACAGCGGGCATCCAAGAGAAAGGATGTGCATGGAGGCTGCTGCGGGGCTTCGCATAAAAACTGACATGCTGCTGAGCGGGGAACCGGATACCGTGACCGTATCCGGTTCCCCGCGCTGGGGCTGAGAGGGGGCCTCAGGTTCCAGAACAAGAAATGGAGGCGGGAAAATGGCAGATATTGTCCTTGCTTTATTTGTTGTTGTCCTATTGCTGTTTGCCCTGCGGGGGACAATCAAGCATTTTAAAGGAGAGGGAGGCTGCTGCGGCGGAGGCGGCAGTCCGGCAGCCAAGAAGGCTGCAAAGAAAAAATTGTCCGGGCCTGTCATAGACAGGAAAATTGTACACATCTCCGGTATGCACTGTGAACACTGTGCCGCGAGGGTGGCAAGTGCCATCAACGAGATTGACGGCGCTTCCGCGAAGGTCAGCCTGAAGAAAGAGGAGGCGGTCGTGTCCTGTGACCGGCAGGTGGAGGACAGCCTGCTGTGCCAGGCCGTGGAACGGGCGGGATACCGGGTCGTCTCCATAGAGGCTTAGCGGCAGCCTAAGCCCGCAGGCATGGGAGAATCCGCATCAGGTACGATGGGAGGCGCAGGCGTTGGAGAGAGAGAAAGAATTGATTATACAGAAGCTGAAGGCGAACGGGTGCAGGATAACAAAACAGCGGAGGGAGCTTTTGGATATTATTCTGGAGAACCACTGCACAAGCTGCAAGGAAATCTTCTATCAGGCGTCCAGGGTGGACAGCAGTATCGGGATCGCCACCGTCTACCGCATGGTGAGCGCCCTGGAGGAGATCGGGGTGGTCAGCAGAAGGATCGTGTATGAGCCGGCACAGGAGGAAGACGATAACATTTATCGGTAACGACTGTTAGCGTTGACTAATACAGCTTTTGGAATTTATGATGGCGGTAATTCAAAAGCGAGGAGGAAAAGTATATGATGGACATCATCGGTAAATTGGATTGGAAAAAGATCAGTATTTTTGCGGGAGGCGTGCTGTTCGGAACAGCGGGAATCAAGCTTTTGGCCAGCAAGGATGCGAGGAAGGTGTATACGAATTGCACGGCTGCCGCCCTGCGGGCGAAGGAGTGCGTGATGCAGACGGTGACCACTGTGCAGGAGAACGCGGAGGATATTCTCGCGGAGGCGAAGGAGATCAACGAGGAGCGTGCGGCCAAGGAGGCAGCGTGCAGCCAGGAAGATGAGGCGGCGGCTGAGGAAGCATGAGATACCAGATAAAACATGAGTTAAAGGGAAGGCTGCGCGTCCATATGGCGCAGAGGAGGATGACCTGCCGGGAGGCGGACATCCTTCTGTATTATATAGAGGGGCTGGCTGGCGTGACAGAGGCCCGGGTGTATGAGAAGACGGCGGACGCCGTCATTTTCTATGAGGGGGACCGGGAAGGGATTCTGGCGGCGCTTCGCAGGTTCCACTATGAGGAGACGGAGGTGCCGGAAGGCCTGCTGGAGCATTCCGGGCGGGAGCTTGGCGCCTGCTATAAGGAAAAACTGGTGTGTAAGGTGCTGGCCCGCGCTGCCCGGCAGCTGTTCCTGCCCTCGCCGGCGCGGATGGCTTATGCGGCGGCAAGATCCGCCCATTATCTGTGGAAGGGCGCCTGCTGCCTCAGGCGGGGCAGGCTGGATGTGGAGGTGCTGGATGCCGCCGCCATCGGCGCCTCCCTCTTCCGGGGGGACTTTAAGACGGCGGGCTCTGTCATCTTCCTGCTGGGAATCGGGGAGATCTTGGAAGAGTGGACGCACAAGAAATCGGTGGGCGACCTGGCGCGGAGCATGTCCCTCAATATCAGCAAGGTGTGGCTGAAGCAGGATGGCCAGGAAGTGCTTGTGGCAGCTTCATCCGTCTGCCCAGGGGATGAAGTGGTGGTACATATGGGGAATGTGATTCCCTTCGACGGGATTGTGACCGCAGGGGAGGCCATGGTGAACCAGGCGTCCCTGACCGGGGAGTCCGTCCCAGTGCCCAGGGGGGAAGGAAAATCCGTCTATGCAGGGACTGTCCTGGAGGAGGGGGAGCTGACCATCCAGGTGAAGGCGGTGTCCGGCTCCACCCGCTATGAGAAGATTGTGCGGATGATTGAGGATTCGGAGAAGCTGAAATCCGCTGTGGAGGGCAAGGCCTCCAGGCTGGCAGACCGTCTGGTGCCCTACACACTTTCCGGGGCGGCGCTTACCTGGCTGTTCACCAGGAATGTGACGAAGGCCATGTCTGTGCTGATGGTAGATTTCTCCTGCGCGCTGAAGCTGTCCATTCCCATCGCCGTCCTGTCGGCCATACGGGAGGCCAATGGCAGGCATATCACAGTGAAGGGCGGGAAATACCTGGAGGCTGTGGCTGAGGCGACAACCATAGTGTTTGACAAGACCGGTACCCTCACCAAGGCAAGGCCCACCGTCAAGGAGATCGCCGTCTTTGCGGAGGGGGCGGATCCAGATGAGATGCTGCGGATCGCGGCCTGCCTGGAGGAGCATTTCCCCCATTCCATGGCCAATGCGGTGGTGGCAGCCGCGAAGGAGAGAGGCCTGGAGCACGAAGAGATGCATTCCAAGGTGGAGTACCTGGTGGCGCATGGGATCTCCTCCTATATCGGGGAGAAGAAGGTAGTGATCGGCAGCTGGCATTTTGTGTTTGAGGACGAGGGATGCACGGTGGAGCCAGGGCAGCAGGAGCGGTTCCAGAGCCTGCCGGAGGAGTATTCCCACCTGTACATGGCCATCGACGGCAGGCTGGCTGCGGTGATCTGTATCGAGGATCCCCTGCGGGAGGAGGCGGCGGAAGTGCTCCGGGCGCTGAGAGGCCTTGGCATCCGCAGGCTTGTGATGATGACTGGGGACAGCGAGCGCACCGCCGCGGCCATCGCCAGAAGGATTCAGGTGGACGAGTATTATTCCGAAGTGCTGCCGGAAGATAAGGCAAGCTATATTGAGCGGCGGAAGGCCGCCGGGGAGAAGGTGATTATGATCGGCGACGGGATCAACGATTCGCCGGCCCTGTCCGCCGCCGACGCGGGGATCGCTGTCAGCGACGGGGCAGAGATCGCCCGGGAGGTGGCAGACATCACCATCCAGGCGGAGAACCTCTGGGAGCTGGCGGCGCTGCGGGAGCTTTCCCTGCGGCTGATGAGGCGGATCCATACGGACTACCGGGCGATTGTGGGCGTCAATTCCGGCCTCATCCTGCTGGGTGTGGCGGGCGTCCTTGCCCCCACCACCTCGGCGCTGCTGCACAACACCTCCACGGTGGCAATCAGCCTGAGAAACATGCGCAACCTACTGTAGGCTGCGGTAGAACTCCTGGATTTTGTCCAGGCGGGAACACATATTGACGAAGAGAAGGTCTGTGACGGCCAGGGCCGCCATGGACTCCACCACCACGACGGCGCGGGGGACGATGACAGGATCATGGCGGCCATGAATCTGTACCGTAATCTCCTCGCCGTCTTTTGTCACGGTCTGCTGCGGGCGGGAGATGGAAGGGGTGGGCTTCACCGCCGCCCGGAAAACGATGTCGCTGCCGTCGCTTAAGCCACCCAGGATGCCGCCTGCGTGGTTGGCGGCCTTGGCTGTCTGGCCGTCCGGCCTTCTGACAAAGGGGTCGTTGTTCTCGCTGCCCTTGGCCCGGGCTGCGGCGAAGCCGTCCCCCACCTCGAAGCCCTTGACTGCGCCGATGGAGAGCACCGCCTGGGCCAGCAGGGCGTCCAGCTTGCCGAAGACGGGCTGCCCCACGCCGGCGGGCATGCCGTGGATGATGCATTCGATGACGCCGCCGCTGGAATCCTGGGACTTCATGCAGGCGTCCAGATAGGCGGCCGCCTCCTGGGCAGCCTGGGCATCCGGCATGTACAGCGGATTGCGGCGAATTTCTTCCATAGAGAAGGCTTCCTCCCGTATGGACACCGGCCCGATGGAGCGGGTGTAGGCGGTGACAGAGATGCCCAGCGCCTGCAGGACTCTGGCGGCCACGGCCCCTGCAGCCACCCGGGCGATGGTCTCCCGGCCGGAGGAGCGGCCGCCTCCCCGGTAGTCCCGGAAGCCGAATTTCCGGTCAAAGGTATAGTCGGCGTGCCCCGGCCGGTAGTAGCCGGCGATCTCGCTGTAATCCTTGGACTGCTGGGTCTTATTGCGGACGAGCATGGAGATGGGGGTCCCGGTGGTGCGGCCCTCAAAGATCCCGGACAGGATCTCCACCTCGTCCGCCTCCCTGCGGGGCGTGGCGTACTGGGACTGCCCGGGACGGCGGCGGTTGAGGTACGCCTGGATATCGGAAGCCTCCAGGGGAAGCCCTGCCGGACAGCCGTCCACGACCACGCCCACGCCCTCTCCGTGGGACTCTCCCCACGTGGATATCTGAAATAATGTGCCAAAAATAGAACCTGCCATGTGTATATCCCTCCTGGGAATGATCATATCGGTTCACCCGGGCAAATGCAAGGGAAATCTTGCAAACCGGAGGAAAAGAGGCTATACTTAGGATACTGCGCAGGCGCCGGGCAGGCGCCGCACGAAAGGAGAAACGACCGCGCTTATGTATCAGTTGCTGAAAAAGGACGGAAGGGCCAAGAGAGGGCGGCTTACGACGGTGCACGGCGTCATCGAGACGCCGGTATTCATGAATGTGGGGACGGTGGCGGCCATCAAGGGGGCTGTCTCCTCCATCGACCTGAAGGGTATTGGCACGCAGGTGGAGCTGTGCAACACCTACCACCTCCATGTGCGCCCGGGAGACGAGATTGTGAAGAAGCTGGGAGGGCTTCACCGGTTTATGAACTGGGACAGGCCCATCCTCACGGATTCCGGGGGCTTCCAGGTGTTTTCCCTGGCGGACCTGCGGAAGATCCGGGAGGAGGGCGTCTATTTCCACTCCCATATCGACGGGCGGAAGATTTTCATGGGGCCCGAGGAGAGCATGGAGATCCAGTCCAACTTGGGCTCCACCATCGCCATGGCTTTCGACGAGTGCCCGCCTCACCCGGCTACCAGGGAATACATGCAGAATTCTGTGGACCGGACGACCCGGTGGCTGGGAAGGTGCAAGGCGAAGCTCCAGGAGCTCAACAGCCTCCCGGACACGGTCAATCCCAGCCAGATGCTGTTCGGCATCAACCAGGGGGGCACGTTCGCGGACATCCGGATTGCCCATGCCAAGGCGATCCGGGAGCTGGACCTGGACGGCTATGCCCTGGGCGGGCTGGCCGTGGGGGAGAGCCATGAGGAGATGTACCACATCATAGAGGAGACGGTGCCATATCTGCCGGAGGACAAGCCCGTGTACCTGATGGGGGTGGGCACGCCGCCCAATATCCTGGAGGCGGTGGAGAGGGGGGTGGACTTCTTCGACTGTGTCTATCCCAGCCGCAACGGCAGGCATGGGCACGTCTACACCAACCACGGCAAGCTGAACCTTTTCAACGCCAAATATGAGCTGGATGACAGGCCCATTGAGGAGGGCTGCGGCTGTCCAGCGTGCAGGCACCACACCCGGGCCTATATCCGCCATCTCCTGAAGGCGAAGGAGATGCTGGGCATGCGGCTGTGTGTGCTGCACAACCTGTATTTCTACAACCATATGATGGAGGAAATCCGCCAGGCCATCGACGAGGGGCGCTACCAGGAGTACAAGAAGAAAAAACTGGAAGGCTACATGGCGGTTAGGGTTGACGGGGAACAGGGAATTGTGTAGAATAGCAGTAATGAAAAAAAGGAAACAGGGAGCAGGCGGCTTTCACGCATAGATGTTCGCTGGAGAGAGTTTTAGGAGGACAGAAGATTATGGAACAAATGATCATCATTGTGCTGTACGCGCTGGTATTTGGCGGTTTTATTTATTTTATGGCGGTGCGTCCCCAGAAGAAGGAGCAGAAGAGGCTCAACGCGATGCTGATGGAGCTGAAGGTGGGCGATACCATCCTCACCACCAGCGGGTTTTACGGAGTGGTCATCGATATTTCCGAAGACGATGTGATCGTAGAGTTCGGGAGCAACCGCAACTGCAGGATTCCGATGCGCAAGGCAGCCATCGCCGAGGTGGAGAAGGCCGAGTAGGAGGCGCCGTCCGGAAGGCACTGCGATAATAGAGAGGAGACCTTACCAGTTTTTCCGCCGCAGCGGAAAGCCGGTAAGGTTTTTTATTGAAATTGCACGAAAAATAGGATATGATAAAAAATAGTATTGCGCCCGCAGAAGGGCGGGAGCCTAAGGAAGGATGATCGAAGATGCAGAAGAGAATTGCAGTCATTGCCGGGGACGGAATCGGCCCGGAGATTACAGGGGAGGCGCGCAAAGTGCTGGACCGGGTATGCCAGAAATTCGGGCATACTTTTCTATATACGGATGTTTTGATGGGGGGAGCCTCCATCGATGTGCATGGAGTGCCGCTGACGGACGAGGCGATCGAGACAGCCAAGGGGAGCGACGCCGTCCTGATGGGGGCGATCGGGGGCAATACCTCCACCTCGCCCTGGTACCAGCTGCCGCCGGATAAGAGGCCGGAGGCCGGCCTTTTGAAGATCCGCAAGGCGCTGAACCTGTTCGCCAACCTGCGCCCGGCCTACCTCTATGAGGAGCTGAAGGACGCCTGCCCCCTCAGGCCGGATATCATCGGGGACGGCTTTGACATGATGATTATGCGGGAGCTGACCGGGGGCCTGTATTTTGGCGAGCGCCATACGGAGACGGTGGACGGCGTGCGCAGGGCGGTGGATACCCTGACCTACGATGAGAAGGAGATCCGCCGGGTGACTGTCCGGGCTTTCGACATTGCCAGGAAGCGCCGGAAGAAGGTGACCAGTGTGGACAAGGCCAACGTGCTGGATTCCTCCCGGCTGTGGAGAAAGGTGGTGGAGGAGGTGGCGGCGGATTACCCGGATGTCGCCTACGAGCATATGCTGGTGGACAACTGTGCGATGCAGCTGGTGATGAATCCCAGGCAGTTTGACGTGATCCTCACCGAGAATATGTTCGGGGATATCTTGTCGGATGAGGCCAGCATGGTGACGGGTTCCATCGGCATGCTTTCCTCGGCCAGCCTGAACGATACGAAGTTCGGCCTCTATGAGCCGAGCCACGGCTCCGCGCCGGACATCGCGGGCAAGGATGTGGCCAACCCCATCGCCACGATTCTGTCTGCGGCGATGATGCTGCGGTTCTCCTTCGATATGGACGAGGAGGCGGACGCTGTGGAGGCAGCCGTGAAGCAGGTGCTGAAGGAAGGGTACCGCACGCCGGATATCATGTCCGAGGGGAAGACGCTGGTGGGGACAAAGCAGATGGGAAGCCTGATTGCAGAGCGCATCTGATTGCCATAGACAATAGACAGATATAAGGAGTGAAGACAAGATGAAGAGTGATTCGGTAAAGACAGGCGTGCAGCAGGCGCCCCACAGATCCCTGTTCAACGCGCTGGGAATGACGAAGGAGGAGATGGACAGGCCGCTGGTGGGCATTGTGAGCTCCTATAATGAAATTGTGCCGGGACATATGAACCTGGATAAGATTGTGGAAGCTGTGAAGCTGGGCGTGGCTATGGCGGGGGGAACCCCCATTGTATTCCCGGCGATCGCCGTGTGCGACGGCATCGCCATGGGCCATATCGGCATGAAATACTCCCTGGTGACCAGGGACCTGATTGCAGACTCCACCGAGGCGATGGCGCAGGCTCACGCCTTTGACGCCCTGGTGATGGTGCCCAACTGCGATAAGAATGTGCCGGGCCTTCTGATGGCGGCAGCCCGCATCAACGTGCCCACCGTGTTTGTCAGCGGCGGCCCGATGCTGGCCGGCCATGTGGGCGGGAAGAAGAGAAGCCTCTCCAGCATGTTCGAGGCGGTGGGCGCCTACACCGCGGGAACCATGAGCGCGGAGGAGCTGGAGGAGATGGAGAACAAGGTATGTCCGACCTGCGGTTCCTGCTCCGGCATGTACACAGCCAACAGCATGAACTGCCTGACAGAGGTGCTGGGCATGGGTCTTCAGGGCAACGGGACAATCCCGGCTGTCTACTCGGAGCGCATCAAGCTGGCGAAGCACGCGGGCATGCAGGTGATGGAGCTGTGGAGGAAGAACATCCGGCCGAGGGATATTATGACGAAGGAAGCCTTCCTGAACGCCCTCACCGTGGATATGGCGCTGGGCTGCTCTACCAACAGCATGCTGCACCTGCCGGCCATCGCCCATGAGGTGGGCATTGACCTGAACATGGATATTGCCAATGAGATCAGCGCCCGCACGCCGAACCTGTGCCACCTGGCGCCGGCAGGCCCTACCTATATCGAGGAGCTCAATGAGGCCGGAGGCGTCTACGCCGTGATGAACGAGCTGGCGAAGAAAGACCTGCTGAACCTGGATCTGATGACGGTGACCGGGAAGACGGTGCGGGAGAACATCGCCGGCTGCGTGAACAAGAACCCGGAGGTGATCCGCCCCATCGAGAATCCCTACAGCCAGACCGGCGGCATCGCCGTCCTGCGGGGCAACCTGGCGCCGGATTCCGCCGTCGTGAAGCGCTCCGCCGTCGTGCCGGAGATGATGGTGCATGAAGGCCCGGCGCGGGTGTTCGACTGCGAGGAGGATGCCATTGAGGCCATCAAAGGCGGGAAAATCGTCGCGGGGGATGTGGTGGTCATCCGCTACGAGGGGCCTAAGGGAGGCCCGGGCATGCGGGAGATGCTCAATCCCACATCGGCGATTGCAGGCATGGGCCTTGGCTCCACCGTAGCCCTGATCACCGACGGAAGATTTTCCGGCGCGTCCAGGGGCGCGTCCATCGGCCATGTATCCCCGGAGGCGGCTGTGGGCGGCCCCATCGCCCTGGTGGAGGAGGGAGACCTGATCAGCATCAATATCCCGGAGTGCCGGCTGGAGCTGAAGGTGTCCGATGAGGAGCTGTCCAGGAGGAAGGCTGCCTGGAAGCCGAGGCAGCCGAAGGTGACCACCGGGTATCTGGCCAGATACGCGGCGATGGTGACCTCGGGCAACCGGGGCGCTGTCCTGGAGATCCCGGGGGCGAGAGAATAAAGCAATTAGGCAAAGGGGTAGGAAGCATGCAGTTAACAGGAGCAGAAATCATTTTAGAGTGTTTGAAAGAGCAGGGCGTGGATACCATCTTCGGCTATCCGGGCGGGACGATCTTGAATGTCTACGACGCCCTGTACAAGTATAAAGACCAGTTCCGCCACATCCTGACCTCCCACGAGCAGGGGGCGGCCCATGCGGCGGACGGTTACGCCCGCGCCACAGGCAAGGTGGGGGTGTGTATGGCCACCTCCGGGCCAGGGGCTACGAACCTGGTGACGGGGATCGCCACCGCCTACATGGATTCCGTGCCGGTTGTGGCCATCACGGCGAACGTGGGAGTCTCCTCCCTGGGCAAGGACAGCTTCCAGGAGGTGGATATCGCGGGAGTCACCATGCCAGTGACGAAGCATAACTTTATTGTGAAGGATATCCGGATCCTGGCCAAGACGATCCGCCGGGCCTTCC
>CALWMI010000092.1 GCA_944381745.1 uncultured Lachnospiraceae bacterium
CTAAGAATTTTGCCGGGTTTCCAGGCAGACGAAGGAGGCGTACTGGATGTACGCTGACTGAGGATAACGCAGAAAACCGGCAAAATTACAGGGCTGAGGCGTATTGCCCCTTGTACACCGACGCTATTTAAAGGAGGTCTTTGTCTTGCAGACGCTGTCCTACAAAGAACAGACAGACAGGCACAATATTGAAAAGATACGGGAACTTCAGAAGAAGCTTCCACGGTTTACTGCGGAATATTTCCGGGCGCTGGAGATCAGGAAAAGCACCAACACAAGGAAGAATTACGCCTATGACCTGGGCACCTTCTTTTTCTTTCTGCAGGAACGCAACAGTCATTTTAAGAATAAGGAGGTGGCGGATATCACCCTGGAGGATATCCAGCAGATTCAGCCGGTGGATATCGAGGAGTACCTCTCTTTTCTGGAATATTATGAGCGGGACGGCGTGCTCTACCGGAACCGCGAGGAGGGCAAGGCGCGCAAGCTCTCCTCTCTCAACAATTTCTACAACTATTATCTGAAGAAGGAGCTAATCTCCTACAATCCCGTGGCGCTGGTGGACGTGCCGAAGATCAAGGAGAAGAATATCATCCGCCTTGAGCCGAACGAGGTTGTGGAGCTTCTGGATATTGTGGAGTCCGGCGAGAAGCTGACGAAGAAGCAGATGGAATCCCATGAAAAGACGAAGATACGGGATGCAGCCCTCATCACGCTCCTGCTGGGGACTGGCATACGGGTGTCGGAGTGTGTGGGACTGGATCTGGACGACGTGGACTTTGACAACGGCGCGATCCGCGTCATCCGCAAGGGAGGCAATGAAGATCTGGTATATTTTGGGGAGGAGGTGGAGAATGCTCTTCTGGCCTACTATGAAGTCCGGAAGAACCTGCTCCCCGCGGCAGGACACGAGCAGGCCCTGTTCATCTCCCTGAAGGACACCAGGCTTTCCGCCCGGTCGGTGGAAAGGCTGGTGAAGAAATACGCGTCCCTGGTCACCACGGTGAAGAAAATCACTCCCCACAAGCTTCGCAGCACCTTCGGCACCACGCTCTATGAAGAGACCCAGGACATCTATCTGGTAGCAGACACCCTGGGCCATAAGAACGTGGACACGACAAGGAAGCATTATGCGGCGATGAACGACAACCGCAAGCGCCAGGCGTCAAGGGCTGTCCGCCTGCGGGAGACGCTGGAGAAGCCAGGCGATTCCAGGCGTGAATGAATCGTGAATGAATAAAGAACGAATAGGAACAGCGATCTTTACAGGGATTCGTCCAGTATGATGGTGAAAGGGCCGTCATTCTGGAGATCCACCTGCATATATGCCCCGAAGACGCCTGTCTGTACGGACGGCACTTCTCTCCTGCACTGCTCTTCAAAGTATTCGCACAGGGCTTTGGCGTGTTCTGGAGCGCCTGCCTGTGTAAAGGACGGGCGGTTCCCCTTCCGGCAGTCCGCATACAGGGTGAACTGCGATACGAGGAGAAGCTGCCCTCCCACGTCTCTGAGAGACAGGTTTGTCTTGCCTGCCTCGTCCTCAAAGATACGCAGATTCAGCAGTTTCCGCACATATTTATCCGCAGTCTCCCTCGTATCCTCCTGCCCTACGCCGATCAGGACGAGCAGCCCCTTCCCGATGGCTCCCACAGTCTGTCCTTCGATTGCCACGGATGCGTGGCTGACTCTCTGTATGACAAGCTTCATGTTTTGTCTCCTCTCCTTCTTTGACTTTTTTGTCCGTATTCCTTATTCTCCTGGTTGCTGCAGCCGCCCAGTTCTCCCTTGTCTTGCGCCCCTCGTTTTGCGCGCCCTCACCCTGCGGCTTATACGTTTGCGCGCCGTCGCCCTGCGGCTTATACGTTTGCGCGCCGTCGCCCTGCGGCGCTTGTATTACCAGGCGGCATATGCTAAAATGTTAGCGGCGGTGTGCCAAGGGAAAATAGTTAGCGAGGTTTTATCGATGAATCTTCAGAAATTATACAGTTATGCCCGGAAAGCCGTGGACGAGTACCAGCTGATCGAGGAGGGGGACCGGATTGCCGTGGGGGTGTCCGGGGGCAAGGACAGCTTGACCCTCCTGTATGCGCTGAGCGGTCTTGCGCGCTTTTATCCAAAGCATTTTGAAGTCCAGGCTATCACGGTGGATCTCGGCCAGCCAGGCATTGATTTTGGCCCTGTGGGGGAACTTTGCAGGCAGCTGCAGGTTCCCTATACAGTCGTCTCCACACAGATCTACCAGATCATCTTTGAGGCCCGGCGGGAAGAAAATCCCTGCTCCCTCTGTGCAAAGATGCGGAAGGGCGCGTTCAATGAGCAGGCCAAGGCGCTGGGCTGCAACAAGGTGGCCTATGCCCATCACAGGGACGATCTGGTGGAGACGCTCCTTCTCTCTCTGATTTTTGAGGGAAGAATCCATACCTTCTCGCCGAAGACATACTGGGACCGCATGGATTTGACGCTCATTCGCCCTCTCCTGTTCCTTCCCGAGGAGGAGATCGTCGGATTCGCCAGGAAGTACAGGCTTCCAGTGGCCAAAAACCCCTGTCCTGCCGACGGTTATACGAAACGCCAGTATGCCAAGGAGCTGCTGGACTCCATCAGCCGGCAGTATCCGGGAACGAAGGAGCGGATGCTGACAGCGATTTTAAACGGGGAGCTCCCTGGATGGCCTGCGCGCATCCGCAACCCCAGAATGAATGCCCGGCCGGACAAGACGCCGTAGGCCGGGCATAGGTTTCTATCCCAAATTGTTCGCCAAGGTTTTCGGAATTTTAAGGCTGCGGAGGGCATTTTCTCCTGTAGAAATCAATGATCGTGTCTGCGGCGTCCTCAATGCTGACGGCGCTGCTGTCAATGCACAGATGGTAGCCGGAGGCCTCGCCCCATTTCTTGCTCGTATAGTAATTGTAGTAGCTGGAGCGGCGCTTGTCGGTCTTCACAATCTCCTCCTTCGCCTTGGCGCTTGTTAAACTGTGCCTCTTGCAGATTCTGCGGATGCGGTATTCCAGATCCGCGTGGATGAAGACAGAGAGCACATTGCTGTAGTCGGCCAGGGCATAGTCGGCACAGCGCCCCACAATCACGCAGGATTCCCTGTCGGCGATGTTCTTGATCGTGTCAAACTGTGCCAGGAAAATCTTATGATTTAAAGGCATGTCGCTGAATGTAGATGAGGAGTATCCCAGAGAATAGGTATCCATAACCAGGGAATAGAGAAAACTGTTGGTAGGCTTCTCATCCTGGTTCTCGAACAGCTCCTTGGCCAGGCCGCTCTTCTTCGCCGCCTCTGCCAGCAGCTCTTTGTCGTAGAAGGAAATCCCCAGCTTCTTGGCGATAACCTGCCCGATCTCACGCCCGCCGCTTCCCAGCTGCCGTCCGATTGTAATTACTGTAGGTTTACTCATGAAACGAACCCCCTTTGACCCGTTAGTTTTCTTGCTGCTTATATTATACTGAATTGTATATAAAATTACAAGTATTATTGAAAATTATCGGATATTCTTCAGGAGATCGGTGAAATATTGGGGGAGCGGAGACTCAAACTCCATATACGCTCCGGTGACTGGGTGCTGGAAGCCGATGGTCATCGCGTGGAGAACCTGCCCTTCCAGGGCGTAGGGCTGCCGGGCGGGGCCGTAGACCGTGTCCCCGAGAAGCGGATGGCCGATGCTGGACATGTGCACGCGGATCTGATGGGTGCGCCCCGTTTCCAGCTGGCACTCGATGTAGGCGTAATTCTGGAAATGCTGGAGTACACGGTAGTGGGTGACCGCAGGCTTGCCGTTCCGGTAGTTGACGGCCATCTTCTTGCGCTCTGTGGGATGACGCCCGATGGGGGCGTCCACGGTCCCCTCCTCCTCCCGGATATTGCCGAACACCACAGCCCGGTACTTTCTCGTGACGGAGTGCACCTTCAGCTGCTCAGCCAGTATCCGGTGCGCCCGGTCCGTCTTGCAGACAATCAGCGCGCCGGTGGTATCCCGGTCAATCCGGTGCACAATGCCGGGGCGCATGGCGCCGTTGATCCCAGAGAGGGAACCCTGGCAGTGAAACAGGAGGGCGTTGACCAGCGTGTGGGAAGAATGGCCGGCAGCTGGGTGCACCACCATCCCCTTGGGCTTGTCCACCACCAAAAGCTCTTCATCCTCGTAGAGGATAGACAGCGGGATATCCTCCGGCTCCAGACAGATAGGTTCCGGCTCCGGGACCTGCACGAGGATCTCCTCCCCCTCCTTCAGCCGGAAATTGGCCTTCACAGGCCTGCCATCCACCAGGACATGCTGTTCAGCGATGAGCTTCTGGAGGAAAGAACGGGAGTATTCCTCCAGCATCTCCGCGAGAAATTTGTCGATGCGCAGCTGGTTGTCACAGCTTTCTGTCTGGAAGCAGTACTCTTCCATCAAGACTCCTCCTTCCCACTCGAGGCTCCTCCTTCTTCCTCAAGGCGCTTCCTTATCCCTCAAGATTCCTCCTTCTCCCTCGAGGCTTTTCCTTCTTCTTCAGGACTTCTTCTTCCCGCGCCCGAACAGAAATTCCAGCTCCTCCTCCCGGTAGACAAACAGGATGAGGACGGCAAAAAGGATGACGGCAATCACCACATAGCAATCTGCCACATTGAAGGTTGGAAAGTCAATCAGCTTAAAGTAGATGAAATCGATCACATAGTCCAGGCGCACCCGGTCGATAAAATTCCCTGCCGCCCCAGCCAGGATAAGCACCATCGCGCAAAGCATGGGGAGGAAGCGGAGGGTCCGGGGAATCTTCCGGTAGAAATACAGGACGATGGCCGCAAGAACCACGGTGATGGCCACCAGGAAGGCCTTCTGCCCCTGCATCGTGCCGAAGGCGGCTCCCCGGTTTTCCAGATAGGAAAATTCCAGGATGCCGTCCACCAGCACGAAGGCCTGCTGCCCTTTCAGCATCCGGACGGCGAGAAGCTTGGTCCACTGGTCGAAAGCGGTGAGGCAGAGAACCGCCGCCGCCGACAATATCCAAAATCTACTTGTCTTGCCCATCAAAATCCCCCTCTCTCAGGGCGGCCAAGGCTTCCAGCACCTCGCCGTCCGTCACATTCCGCTCTGGAAAGGCACATCCGACGGCTGACAGGAGAATAAACTTGATCTTCCCATCCTCCATCTTCTTGTCCAGCTTGGACACCTGGAGCACCTCTTCCGGGCTGTGCCCGGCGTAGGTGACCGGGAGGCCGTAGGAGGCCAGAAGCTCCCGGATGCGCAGGAAGTCGTCCTCTGTGATCAGCCCGCGTTTCCAGGAGATATAGGACGCGGCCACACAGCCCAGGGCGACACACTCCCCGTGGAGCAGGCGGAAATTCTCCAGCCGTTCGATAGCGTGCCCCAGGGTATGGCCGAAATTCAGGAGCGCCCGCTCCCCCTTCTCGTAAGGATCCGCCTCCACAACCCCGCGCTTGATTTCGCAGCTGCGGCCCACCATGGCAGCCAGCTCCGGATAGCTGCGGCCCACAATCTTCTGCCGGTTCTGCATAAGGGACGCAAGGTAGGAGGCGTCCTTGATAAACCCGTGCTTGATGACCTCTCCCATCCCGGCTGCGAACTGCTCTCCCGGCAGGGTGCCCAGGGTAGAGAGGTTCATATAGACGAGGCTGGGCATATGGAAGGCTCCAACCATATTTTTGTAGCTGTCAAAATCCACCCCGGTTTTCCCGCCGATGCTGCTGTCCACCTGAGCCAGCAGGGATGTGGGAATCTGGATAAAGGAGATTCCGCGCAGATAGGTGGCGGCTGCAAAGCCAGTGAGATCCCCTGTCACGCCTCCGCCGAGGGCCAGGAGCACATCCCGGCGCTCAAAATGGCGCTGGATCAGAAACTCGTAGAGCTTCTTCACCGTGTCCAGATTTTTCTGCTCTTCCCCGGCCGGAAAGACAAAGGTGCACACCGAGGAGGCGGCTTCGGCGCACGCCGCCCGGATCTCCTCCCCGTAGAGGGGAGCCACATGGCTGTCTGCGACGATGCACATCTTGCGCCCCTCAAAACCGATGCTGCGGATCGCCTCCGGAAGCTCCCGGAAGCTGCCGCTGATCATGATATCGTATATCTTCTCCCCGTCCCTGTGTACGGGAAGAATCCTTGTCTCATATTGCCTGTATGGTTCACACTGCAGTGCCATAACTATCTGTCCCTCACTTCCTCAATTCCTTAATTCATCCGACGCCCTGGGCCAGCGCCTACACAAACCGCTCCAGCCTGGTAAAATAACGCCCCTTCCGCGTCTGCCCTTCCGGCTCGAGAAAACGGAATTTCCCGTAGCCCCGGACGGACACAAGATCCTGATCCCGGAGGAGATAGGCGTTGGAGGTGACCAGGCGGCCGTTTACAAATACCTTGCCCCCTTCGATCAGCGGCGCCAGCTTGGAGCGGGACGCCCCGAACGCCAGGGCGATGACCGCGTCCAGGCGGACGGAAGGGATTGTCCCTGACACAGTCTCTGTCCGGGGGACATAGGAAATCTCTCCAGGGCTGCAGATCTCCACGGTGACAGTCGTATGCTTCACCCGGGAAAGCTCGCGGGCGATAAACGGGCACAGCTTTTCCTGGCACATCACATAGGCGCAGGATGGCTCCGCCAGGATATCCCCCAGCTTGCACCGGTCAATCCCCAGATTCAGGAGCGCGCCCAGATAATCGCGGTGGGTGAGGGCATCCGAAAATTTCTCGTTCACCGGGCGGATGGCCAGGCAGCGGATAGGGAAGGCAGGCGCCGTCTCCCCATCAAAAGAAAAAGCATCAGGGAGAAAGGCTACCATCTGACGCTCCGCGTATTCATAACCGCCGAAGGCCTCCCGCCTGAGCGGCGGAAATTCTTCGGCTGCGCTATGATAAATATTCAGTTCCCACAGGTTTAAAAAGTCGCTGTACACGGCGATCCCCCGCATGTAGGCCGTGTTGGCCAGGTCAAGCAGGCGCCGCTTCAGCAAATCGTCTTCTCTGTTCATATTTCAAGGAAAACCCCGTCTCAGAAATTGCTGGTGATGGATGGCATGCCGCCCAGGGCTCCGGACAGAAGATTCTGAAAGTCACCGGAGATGTCCACCGAGGCCGGCGTGATAATGTATATGTAGTTCGCAATTCTCTGCAGGTTGCCGTTGATGGCGTAGCAGGAGCCAGAGGCGAAATCGATGATTCTCTGGGCGATTTCGATATCCAGGCCTTCCATATTCAGGACAACGGTGCGGTTGGAGAGAAGCGTCTCTGTGATCTCCCTCGCGTCGTCCATGGAGGACGGCTTAATTACACAGACCTCCATATTGCCGGCGCCTTTGCGCGCGCTCCGCATAGGGGTAACCTTGCTGCTGGCGGATACGCTTCCCGCAGACACTTGGGCAGGGCGCTCCTCCTTCTTCTTGCGGGACACTACCGGCGCCTCGTCCTCATAATCGTCCTCGTCATCATAGCGGGAGGACTTCCGGCCGAAAAGGCCACGGCGCGGCTTCTCGTCCTCGTAGTCATCATAGTCATCTTCGTCGTCGAAGTAATCGTCCTCATCGTCATAATAATCGTCGTCGTTCATCTGCATGGAATTTAAAAACTTGTTGAATAAACCCATTTCCAACTTCTCCTTCTATCCTTGTTATACCTGATAGTCCCTCTCACCGAAGATGCCTGTCCCAATCCGTACCATCGTTGCCCCTTCTTCGATAGCGACTTCATAGTCATTGGTCATTCCCATAGACAAAATATTCACATGTACATTATCAATGTTTTTGTCGTTTATGTCAACAGCTAATTGCTTTAAAGTCCGAAAATATTTGCGGTTTTCCTCGGGATCCTGGACAAAGGGGGCGACGGTCATCAATCCCTTGACCCGCAGGTTGGGGAAGGGGGCGATCTGTCTGACCAGAGGGAGGACCTCCTCCACGGCCAGCCCAAACTTGCTCTCCTCTTCCGCCGCGTTTACCTCCAGGAGAATATCCATGACGGCCCCCTTCTTGGCCGCCTCCTCCTGCACCGCCTGCGCCAGGCGCAGGGAGTCCACCGAGTGGATCAGCGCGGTCTTGCCGATCAGATATTTTACTTTATTTCTCTGCAGATGGCCGATCATATGCCACTGCAGGTCTTTTGGGAGCTCCTCGTACTTATCGCACAGCTCCTGCACTTTATTTTCTCCGAACACATGGAGCCCACAGTCCATCGCCTCGCGGATCATAGATACCGGCTTGGTCTTGCTCACAGCGATCAGGGTCACCTCGCTGCGGTCCCTGCCTGCCCGCTGGCAGGCAGCCTGAATCTTCTGTTCTACGATTTCTAAATTGTTCTGTACCATATCCGGCACTCCTTTCTCTTGTGGGCTAGTATACAATTTCCTCCTCCTGGACAGAAGAGCTGTCCAGGACAATGTGGTCGTAGATGGACAGGCCGAAGTCTGTCCCCTCCTCCACAATGCAGTAATCCTCCGTCTCATACAGTACGTGGATTTTCCGGAATACCGCATAGCCCCGGTTGATATTGTAGACGCCCTTCAGCGTCTGGGTGGCGCCGATCTGGAAGCGCTCCTCCTGGGAATCCGGCTTGACAATATAATCCCCGATCTGGAAGTCGTCGCAGTCCACATAGCAGAGGCCGTCGGCCGTCTCATAGATGGTCGTCCCCACAAATTCCACGGTGGCTGTCCCATCCTCCATATAGGTCTCCCGGAGAAAACCGGAGCCTTCAGCTCCCTCGTCCCCGCCTGAGGTGAGGAATTCTTCCGGGATTGTATAGAACTGCTTCTGTGTGACGGCGGACACAGGGATTTTCAGCCCCTCCACCTGGTTCAAGAGCAGCTCGATCTCCACATAGCGCTCCCCGGAAAAATCCACCATGTAGTTGTGGAGGGTCAGTGCCCCGTAAGCCTTGCCGTCCCGGCTGATAATCTGAAAGTCCGCCGGGGCCTCCAGGCCGTTGTCCACAAAGCGCACGTCCAGGGAGGTGGTCTCCGCAAGCTGCTGCTGCCAATCATTTTCCATGGGGAAGACAATATGCCATGTCTCATCCGTGAGCAGCTTGTAGGCGGGATCCCCGGCATTGACAATCTCCCTCGCCTTGAGATCCGTCTTCTCGTAGGAGGCAGAGTCAAACATTCCGGAGGTAAAACTGTCCAGCCCCACATCCTCATAGCCGTCTACATAATATTCGATGATGCCCGGCGCGGCGGCGGAGAAGAATTGGAAGGAGCCGGAGGCGTCCGCAGACTGGGCGCTGGCCGCCTCCAAGAGCTTTTCGTTGTACAGGGCGAGGGAGGCCCCCTCCAGCTCGGATTTGAAGCTGTACACCTGCTGGAAATCCGAAGGAGAAAAGCGGCTGCTGAAATTCTCAATCGTCGCCTGGAGCCGGTTCAAATCCTCGGAGGACAGCTGAATATCCGCGCCGTAGCTCGCCTCCAGGGATTCCAGCACATGGCCGCTGGAGTCCAGGGTGTACACGCTGGAAGTGACGGCGACCCGATCCCCGGCCTGGACATAGTAGGTAATGTACCCGTCCCCCTCGGCCGAGACAACCTGCTCATCCCGCAGAATTAGGCCTTCACAGGTGCTGTCCACGACGATAGACCCCGCCTGCACCTCGTAGGGAGTGATGTGGGAGGAGGTCATATAGGCGTAGATACAGACGGCAAGGTACAGGAAGATAATGCCGAACACAATGGTGCCGATATTGATATTCAGTGGTTTTCTGTATCTCGAGATATTTCTGCGCTTGCTGTCACGGCGGCTCCTGCTCAAAGATCTGCCTCCCTTGTCATTTCTATATGCCAAAACAAAGCGGAATGCAGACATACGATGCGTATGCGCCTTCCGCTTTTATCCGATATGTAATTATTTTCAAATATTACAGAGATACGATGACGTACGGATGATATTTCTCCGGCATTTCCTTCTCATCCAGGGAAATGCTGATGGTAATGGAGACATGGAACTGCTCGCTGATGGCGTTCAGGCGGTCCAGCACGGGCTCCACATCCGGGTGCTCCTCACCCAGTCCTGCTATTTTCAAAAAGCTGTCAAAATACAGTTCTTCCAGATCGTGATCCTGGGAAATGATCCCGCACACAAATCCGATAAATTCATCGCTGGTTTCAATGCCGTAATCCTTGACGTTGATCAGGCGCACGCGATTGTTCAGCTCATACATGTGCTTGCCGCTCTTGTCCAGATAGACGATGTTGCCGGAAGCATCCTTGATCGCCGCGTTCACCTTGTCCAACAGATATTTTGTCTTCCCTTTCCCTTTTCTTCCAACGATTAACTGAATCATTGCCATCTCCTCCTTGCTTTTGTATTTTTATTCAAATTGACCAAAAAATACAGATTTCTTATAAACATTATAGTATAGATGAGCCCAAATTACAACTGCTATTTCACAGTTTTACTCAATAAGTCTGTCATTTCCGTATAGAGTGTCGTCCGGTCCTGGGACTTCAGGACGATGGAGATGTCCTGCTCTCCCACTGCGTTTTGGCTCAGGAGAATCAGGCAGGAACCCGCGTCCGAGGTGGTGCCGGTCTTGCCGCCGATCACCTGTATGGTGTCCGGGGCTGCTGTCTCGCCGTTCAGGTACAGGTTCGTCGTCTTCCAGTTGGCGCTCTTGCGCTCTCCCTGGGCGTCTGTATAGGAAGTCTGGTAGCTTGTCTGGCTGATGATATCCAGGAACGTCTCGTTTTGGATCGCCGCCTGGAACATCAGGTACAGGTCATAGGCTGTGGTATAGTGGTCTGGGTCGTGCAGGCCGCTGGGATTGACGAAATGCGTGTCTGTGGCGCCCAGGGCCCTGGCCTCCTGGTTCATCACCTCCACAAAGGCCTCCTGGCTTCCGGATATATGCTCGGCGATGGCGTTGGCGGCATCGTTGCCGGACTCGATGAGGAGCCCGTACAGCGCCTGCTCCAGCGTCAGCACATCCCCCGCCTTCAGGCCGCACACGGAAGAGCCGCTCTCCAGCTCCAGAGCTGTCTCGCTCACCGTCAGCTGGTCGCTCAGATTGCCATATTTCAGCGCCACGATGGCAGTCATCACCTTGGTGGTGCTGGCGGGGTAAAGCTTTTCAAACAGGTTGTCCGAGTAGACGACTTCCCGGCCAGTGATGTTGAAGACGGCGGAGGCGGAGGAGGTATAGCCGTTCTCCTCCCCGCTGGCTGTGCTTCCGTCTGTCACGCACAGGCTGGAGGCAAAGAAGGAGACGCCGGCTGCCTCCTTCTCCTGGGGGGCAAGGCCGAATTCAGACTCTGTGTTGCTGTAGGCGGCAGGAATTTCCTCCTGCCTGCCGCATCCGGACAGGCAGGCAGCGCACAAAATGGCGGCCGCTGCAGCTGCCAGGGCCCCTCTGGAGGCTCGGGCTGCCCTTCCCTTCCTCTTCCTCTCCTGTTCCTGCTGTATCTTCTTTTCCTGTGCCATCATATCCTAATCCCTCCTGTAATTGCCGTACGACGATTGCTGAAGCCCCACGTTCAGGGCAATGCCCACGCCAAGGTAGAGGCTTACCAGAGAGGTCAGCCCGTAGCTGACAAACGGAAGAGGCAGCCCGGTGTTGGGAATCAGGCCGGTGGCCACGCTGATGTTCAGGAAGCTCTGAAATCCGATCAGAGCTGCCAGCCCCGTGCAGATGAGGGCACCGGACATATCCCTTGCCTTCCTGGCCATATTCAGAAGCTCAAAGACGATCAGGAAAATCAGGATGACCATCAGGCAGCAGCCGATGAATCCCAGCTCTTCCCCGGCGATGGCAAAGATGAAGTCTGTCTGGGGCTCAGACAGGAAATTGCCGTTTTTCACGGAGGCGACCACGTTGTTGTCCAGCCCCTTCCCTGTGAGCTGCCCGGAGCCGATGGCCATAATCGAATTTTGCTGCTGGCGGGAGATGTCCGGATAGCGGTCTGGGTACAGCCAGGCCAGTATCCGGTTTGCCTGGTATCCCTCCAGGAGGATTGGATTCTCCGTCAGGATGAGATAGATCAGGACGGCCACAGACGGCACCAGCACAGCCAGCACCCCCAGCACCCACTTGTAGCTGATCCCGGCCACAAAAATCAGGCTGCAGAACACCAGGGACGCGGCGATGGTTGTGGACAGGTCCGGCTGGTCCAGGATCAGGAACAGGATGGGGGCGACGAGCAGGAGCGCCAGCAGCACGGTCCTGTTTTTCTTCATATCGTCAATCCGGTCGGCAAAAAATTTGGCGAAAAACAGGATGATGATGATTTTGGCCAGCTCCGACGGCTGAAACTGGAAGTCGATCACAGGGATTTCCAGCCAGCGTTTGGAGCCGTTGACATCCACGCCCCACAGCTTTGTGGCCACAAGGAAACCGACAATCACCACATAGAATACCCACTGGAACCGCAGCACCCAGTTGTAGTCAAAGAGGGACGCCGCAGCCATGACGATGAGGCCCAGGATCAGGCCCACCAGCTGCCGCAGCTGGTAGTTCTCATTGGCGCTTCCTACTACGAGTATTCCCATTATGCTCAAGGCTATCACAAAAATGACCAAGCGTATATTATAATTGCGGAACTGATATTGTTTGAACATGGATTCACCTTACTTTTCTCTTCTGTCACAATTCTCTTCTGTCACAATTCTCTCAAGCCACATCGATGATCTATCGTCACGCGGAAAGCTTGATATCCCGGATGGGGATGTTGGCGAAGAGGACCGGCGTGTCCCCGTTCTCCCCCTCCGCCGTCGTGATCTGGATATCCAGCCCTTCCGTATCGATCACCATATACTTGGATATCACCTGAATGATATCGTTCTTGATGGCCTCCATCATCTCCGGCGAACAGCTCGCCCGGTCTGACACCAGCAGGAGCTTGAGCCGGTCTTTCGCCACATCTTTCGAAGTCTTCCTCTTAAAAAAATCAAGCAATTTCATCATACAGCCTCCCGGTTCTTCCTGAAAATATGTACCACTCTGGAAAACAGCCCTCCAAACCTTCCCAGATCCAGGAAGGGAACGTTCTCCCCGGAGACGCGGGCGCTGATATTCTGGTATGCGATCCCAGCAGGCGTATCGCTCCCCACCAAGGGTTCTCCCTGGTTGGTGGAGATGACGATATTTTCATCGTCCGGCACTACGCCGATCAAATCCACGGCCAGCAGGCTGGCCACATCCTCCACGGACATCATATCCCCCCGGCGCACCATATCTATGCGCACCCGGTTGACAATGAGGGAGATGTCCTCCACCTCGTTCGCAGCCAAAAGCCCGATGATCCGGTCGGCGTCGCGGATCGCCGACACCTCCGGCGTGGTCACCACGATCGCCCTGTCCGCCGCCGCGATGGCGTTCTTGAAGCCCTGCTCGATCCCTGCCGGGCAGTCCAGCAGGATAAAATCAAAGTCTTCCCGGAGCTCTGACACCAGCTTTCTCATCTGCTGGGGGGAGACTGCGGACTTGTCCCTCGTCTGCGCAGACGGAAGCAGGTACAGGGACGGATAGCGCTTGTCTTTGATAAGCGCCTGGCGCAGCCGGCAGTTTCCCTCCACCACGTCCACCAGGTTATAGACGATCCGGTTTTCCAGCCCCATCACCACATCCAGGTTGCGAAGGCCGATGTCCGTGTCAATCAGTACCGCCTTGTACCCAAGCTTTGCAAGGCCCGTGCCAATGTTGGCCGTGGAGGTCGTCTTTCCCACGCCGCCTTTCCCTGATGTTACAACAATTACTTGACTCATATTCATTCCTCCAAAGAATTTTGATGATTATAATATTCGTCTTCTTTTGTAATTGTCTCCAGGCAGATGCGCCCGTCTTTCACTCTGGCAGCTTTGGGGCGCAGGACCCCCGGCTTCTCTCTCCCCGGGCTGCGTCCGCGCCGCCGGTACCCTCCAATTTTGATCTGGGCCGGATGCATGGACAGGGCCGCCACGAAGGCGCTGTTACGGCTTGGCGCCCCTGCGTGGGCGCTCCCCAGAAGGGCTCCCAGGACGACGATATTTCCCTTGGAAATCACCTGCGCCCCGGCCTCCACATCCCCGATCAGGATGATGCTTGTCTCAGTCTCCAGGATCTGCCCGGACCGGAGGGTTCCCTTGAAGAACTGCCCGATCCCGGACAGCTCCCTGCGGCTCCTCTCCTCCTCATCCTCCGGGCCCTCCTGCAGCCCCTGTTCTCTGTCCCCGGCCTTCTGCTCCAGCATGTCTTTCTCTACAATACATAGAATCTTTAGTTCGGTAGCTTCGTCGATAATCTGCAGCAATTCCTCTTCCTGTTCTCTCGTCAGCTGCCGGCCGTCAAAGGCCAGCACTGTCTTCGCTTCCCTGAAGAACCCTGCGGCTTCCGCGAATTTTTCGCGCACAGCCTCCTTGAGCTCCTCGAACGGCATATCCGCGTCCAGCTTCAACACCATCCCCTGTGAACTGTTTTTAATGATTACCGGACTGCTTATCCTGATCCCTCCTCTGAACGAAATCCTAATCCCCGATCGCCGCGGCTGCCTGGGTGGCCTCCCCTGTGATCAGGGTATCCCTGTCGGCAAGGCCGAAGTAGTAGCTGAAGATATCCCGGCATACCTCCGCCGCGTTGCTGGACGTATACCCGAAGGAAATACGGCAGGAGACAGCAAGCTCCGGGCTCTCATAAGGCGCGTACCCGATAAAGAGCGCATGGTTGGGGCGGCTCTCCGTCTGCTGGGCCGTACCGGTCTTGCCGGCCACGTTGATGGCCATCTCGCTGTAGGAGGCCATGTTTTCAATGACCTCGTACATCCCCGTCTGGATGCAGTTCCAGGTGCTGGGCGAGAGCTCTGCCTCCCCGTAGACCTGCGGGCTGTTCTCCGAGATCATGTTCCCGGAGGAGTCTGTGACCTTGGAGATAAGACTCAGGTCATAGACGGTTCCGCCGTTGGCGATAGCAGCCACGTACCGCGCCAGCTGGGCGGTGGTGTACGCATGGTTGCCCTGGCCGATGGCCGAGTGGACGGCGGATTCCGAGGAGAACTGGGGCGAGCTCTCCGGGATCTCAAGCCCGGTGGTCTCTGTGAGCCCAAACATCTCCGCGTATTTCCTCAGCCGGTTCAAGCCCAAGTCGCTGTTATAGCTGCTGCTGAGCTGGTTGAGGCGTCCCAGGCGGTAACCCACCTCGTAGAAGAAATAGTTGCAGGAATGCCGGATGGCCTCCGTGACGTTGATGGTCCCGTGCGTCCCGTGGGAGCTTGTGTAAATCCAGCATCTGGGGGACGGGGTGATCTCCTCGAAGATACCTCTTGTCTCAATCGTCTCTTCCGGAGTGATGACCCCCTCCTCCAGGCCTGCGGCAGCCGACACCGGCTTAAAGGTAGAACCCGGGGCCGTGCGCTCCTGCGTGGCGTGGTTGTAGAAGGGGCTGGAGAGATCCTGCGTCAGCTGTGCGAAGTACTCCGCGTCCACCGTGTTGGCCAGGCGGTTGTTGTCGTAGCCTGGATAGCTCACGAGAGCCAGAAGCTCCCCGCTTCGTGGATCCACGATCACCACCGAGCCCGAACACGGGTCCAGGGCAAGCTGTGCCGGGGTGATTTCCAGCGTGCGGATCTTCTCCTTCAGGAAATCGTAGGCGGTAAGCTGCCCGCTCTCCAGCTGGGACACTGCCTCATCGTCATAGTTCAGGATGCGCTGGTCAAACAGCAGCAGGCAGATTTCCCGGCCGGTCAGAAGGTCATCCTGTATCATGTACTTGTAGATCAGCTTGTCAAAGCCCACATCGGTGGAAAGCTCGTCCACAATGTACTGCACAAGCGCCTCGTACACCTCCCCGGCGTCCAGATACTGGGTGTCCTCATCCAAAAATTTGGATGTATCCACCCAGTTCATGGAGACGGTGTAGTTCAGGTAGGCGTAGATGTTGATGGTCTCCTCCCGCCTCCAGGCAACATAGGTCTCGTCCGACGTATCGACGCGGCCGCTGTCGATCACACCGTTCGCTGTGAGGAGTTCATTCACAATATAGCTCATGTACTCCTTCTGCTCGGAGGTGGAATCTTTGTAGGCCGCCGCCTGGCTGTCAGACAGGAGCGCCCGGACGGCAGAAAGCACCTGCTCCTGGCGGGACAGGAACTTCTGGTACACGCTTTTCTCCAGATCCGTGGCATTTTCATCCTGAAAATCGGAAATCTGAAGGATATTGTTGTTAATCAAAGCATAGTATACATCATAAATCGGAATTTTTATGTCACTCGCTGTCGAGTTCTCCGAAGGATTATATTCTTTTGTGTTCTCCAGCTTGGAGATGAGGATCCCGGCGATTTTCTGCTCCAGGATGTCGTAGGCGGCCTTCTGCAGGTCTGCGTCGATGGAGAGGTAGACGTTGCTGCCCGCCGTGGGCTCCGTGCGGTCGGTGATCTCCAGCACCTTGCCCATATTATTGACAAACATCGTCTCCGAGCCGTTGTGGCCGCGCAGCGTGGTCTCCATATACTGTTCGATGCCGGATTTCCCGATGATATCCGACGTGGTGTACTCCTCGTTCTCCTCCTGCAGCGCCTCAATCTCCTCCGCAGAGCCCTTCCCTGTGTAGCCCAGGATCAGGGAAAAATATTTGCTGTCGTCGTAGACGCGCACCGTATCCTGGGAGATATCCACGCCTTGGAGGGAATCCAGGTTCTCCATGATTACCGCCACCGTCTCGTCGCTCACATCGGTGGCCACTGTCGTGGGGAGGTAGCGCTGGTACCGGTTCTGGTCCATGGCGTAGCGGACGGTCACAATTTTCAGCTTCTCCTCGTCCGTATAGGCACAGTTGGCCTTCGCCCCCTCCAGGTCGTCCTCGTAGGGGCTGCCGTTGTACATGTTGTACAGGCCGTATCGGGAATCACTGCACAGATAGTCGATGATATCCTCCGCGCTGGCCGTCCCTTCGGTGGGCTTCAAGTCCTCGATCTTGGCGTGCCCGTATATGTCGGCGCGGAAACGCATCAGCTGGGTGTCCGCCACGGAAAACTGGTATTCCCCGTTGCCGTCCAGATAGATGCTGAAGGAATTGTCGATGGAGCCCCCGTGCTCCTCGATAATATTGATCAGGTCATAGATGGCGCCGTTCAGCGTATGGTTCTTCTCCTGGTCCGTCTCATAAGTTCCGTTGTCCTCGATGGTCACGTTGTAGGCCAGCTCGTTGTAGGCCAGCGGCACGCCGTTCCTGTCGTAGATGGTTCCCCGGATGCCGGGCAGGAGCCGCTCCCGTTCGATGCGCAGCTCAAAGGAATCCATATACTCTGCCCCGTTGACAATCTGCAGCGTGAACAGGCGCTGAATCAGGAGGATTGGAAGCAGCGCAAACACAATCCCGATGACAAACAGGCGGGAATGGAAAATTTCTTCCAGAAGTTCTTTGATTCTCTCGCGCAAGCGCTATGCCCTCCTTTTCGTGCGTTTCTCCAGGCGCCGGTTCACGCCGTTGATCAGCCGGTAGAAGAAGATGGTGGCCACCACGGTGTACACCAGCTCGGGTATGATAATATGGATAAAATAGTAGCCAAAGTCAAACCGTGTGCGGATCAGGAACAGGAAGACGTAGATGATCAGGCTGTATAAAAACTCGCTGGCAGATATGAGCAGCATCGGAAGCTTGACATCGTCGTCGTAGAAAATTTTGTTGAAGAACCCGTTCATATACCCCAGGTACATGTAGACCAAGGCATAGAAACCCACCAGGTTCCCGTAAAAGATATCCACCATAAAGCCGCAGAGGAAGCCCACAAGCATCCCTTCCTTCTTGCCGCGCATGAGCCCGATGGAAGCGGTCAGGATGACCAGCAGGTTGGGGCTTATGGAGGCGAGGGCCAGGGCCTGGAAAATGGTGTTCTGCAGCACAAAGCACAGGATGATCATGAGAAAATACGCAATGACACGCTTCAAGCCTATTCTTCTCCTTCCACTTCCGACGGCATCTCTTTCTTGTCGGTGATGACCAGGACCTCGTGCAGGTGCTGGAAATCTGCAATCGGTATGAGAGTGCCGGATTTTGTCAGGTTGTTGGCGTCGTAGGACAGGGAGTCGATATAGCCGATGGGAATTCCCTCCAGGTATTTGCTGCTGATGTGGGAGGTGACCACCTCGTCCCCCACGGCCACTTTATCGTCCTCGTCCAGCAGCTGGACAATCCGGATCTCCCCCTCGTTCATCAGCTGCAGGTCCCCGTTGACAAAGCATCCGTCCGAGGTGGACAGCACGGTGGAGCTGACACGGCTGGAGTCGTCGATGATGGAGCGCACGCTGGCCCAGTCCTTGCCCACGCCGGTCACAATTCCCACCAGGCCGCCGTCGGCGATGACGTTGCAGTCCACGGAAATCCCGTCGTCTGTCCCCTTGTCAATCAGGAAGGTGGAGAACCAGTTGCCCGGATCTTTGCCGATCACCCTGGCCGCCACCTTGTGGTATTCCGAATATTTCACATCCAGGTCGTACAGGCTGCGCAGCCGGCTCAGCTCGTAGGTGTCCTGCACCAGCTGGCTGTTCTGGATTGTCAGGTCGTTTACCTGCTCCGTCAGGGCCTGGTTCTCCTCCTGCAGCTCCCGGATGGTGGCGCGGTAGTCCACACGGTCGGAAAACCAGCGCCCCACCTCGTTGATCCCCTTCTGGATCGGCACAATCAGATAGCCAGAGACCGTCTGCACAGGGCTTAAGCTGACGCTGGCCGAGAATGTGACAAACATCAGCCCCACGCAGAGCAGCGTCAGGAGCAGCAGCAAATATTTACTTGGCATGGAAAATCTCTTTTTCTTTCTCATCGCTTTCCTTTCACCTGCGCGTGTTGATGTAAGCCAGGCCCCGGTACTGCCCCTCCCTTATCAGGCGGGCAAGCCCCCGCGCCACGCTCTCTGCCGGCGAGTCGAAGGTATTGACCTTCAATTTCGTCTCCCGGGTGATCAGCTCCGGGATATTCCGGATGTTGGAGGAGCCGCCGGTCAGGTAGATGCCGTCCCGGATGATGTCGGCCGCCAGCTCCGGCGGGGTGCGCTCCAGGATCACGCGGATATTGTCGATGATCGTGTGGACATGCTCCTTGATCGCGTCGTAGATAAAGTCGGAGGACACCTGCTGCTCGGCGGGAAGGCCGGTGACGATATCCCTGCCGTACACAAAGCCGCTGCCCTCGTCCGGCTCCGTGGCATAGGCCAGCTGCTTCTTGATCATCTCGGAAGTCTTGTTGCCGATGACCAGGTTGTACTCCCGGCGGATATTGGTCTGGATGGCGTTGTCGAATTTGTTGCCGCCGGTCTTCAGAAGCTTGCTGAGCACGATGCCGCCCAAGTTGATGATGCTGATCTCGGTTGTGTCGGCGCCCATATTGACCATCATTGTCCCCTTGGAGCTGCGGATATCTAAGCCCACGCCCAGGCCGTCCGCCAGCGCCTTCTCGATCAGGTACACACGCCTCGCCCGCAGGCTGGAGCTCTCCACCAGGTCGAAGAAGGCCCTCTTCTCCACGTCGGTGATATCGGTGGGCACGGCGATATAGTAGTCGGAGCCGCGCACATTGCCCTTCGCACAGTGTTCGATGAACACCTGGAGGATGGTCTGCATATTGTTGAAGTCTGCAATCACCCCGTAGCTCATTGGGAAGGATACCTTGATGTTCGCAGGCGCCTTCTCATACGCCTCAAAGGCCTCGTTCCCCAGGGAAAACAGCTGGTTGCGGTTGGCGATCGCCACAATGTGTTTCTGATTTAAAATCTTGTCCGTCCCGCTGTTGTAGATTTTAATATTGCTCGTACCCAAATCAATACCAAATGCCGCCATCTCTTTCTCCTCTTCCTAAATCTTCCGGCCGCCCTGCGGCGGCTCTTCTCTTGCCTGTCACAGATACCCTTCCTCCCGCATGGAGAAATAGCGTCTGTCCCCGATAATAATATGGTCCAGCAGGCTGATGCCCAGAAGCCTGCCGGCCTGCGCCAGCTTTCCTGTCAGCTGCACATCCTCGCCGCTGGGGGTCGGATCCCCGCTTGGATGGTTGTGCAGGAGGACAATGCCCACAGCTCCCTGCCGCAGGGCCTCCCCGTAAATATCCCGCACGGATATGAGCGAGGCGTTGACTGTCCCCTCCGTCAGACGGCAGTCCTTCAGGAGCTGGTTCTTCGTGTTCAGCATGGACAGGATGCAGATCTCCCGCGGCTCATGCCGCATGTCTTCCATATAGTAGTCTGCAATGCTCGCCGGATCATCAAACCGCAGCCTCTCTCCCGCCTGCATTTTGGCGATCCGCCGGGAGAGCTCTCCGATACACAGCAGCTGTACCGCCTTCACCCGGCCGATGCCGCGCAGTGCGGTGAACTCTGCCATGGACAAGGCGGAGATGCCGTCCAGGCGTCCGCCCACCCGCGGGAGCGTCAGAATCTTGCGCGCCAGCTCCACACAGCTATCCTCCCTGGTACCTGTGCGGATCACTGCCGCGAGAAGTTCCGCGTCTGTCAGCGCCCCCGGGCCGTGCTTCACGCATTTCTCATAAGGGCGCTCCTCCGGCAGCATCCCTCTCACGCCGCCTCTTTCCTGTCTGTTCATATTCTGCCTCCTTTTCCCCAAAACATAGCGCTTCTTCCGTCTTTCCAAAAAAGAGGCATAAACTCTCTGAAATTGTCTGCGTGCGCCGCCCCTACAGAAGGCGGTACACAAGGATAGCGATCACAATGCCGAGAATGCTGGCCATCGTGATCTTGATGGTCAGGCCGAAGGTGATCACCAAAATTCCCAGGTTCAGGACCATCGGGCTGTCCAGCCCGAAGCTCTGTCCATAGTTCAGCCAGCTAAGCGCCGGGATTCCCCCGGTCAGCGTGCCGATGAATCCTCCCAGCACGATTCCGGCCAGCACAAGCAAAAGCAGCGACCAGGCATTCTTCTTCATCTGTATCCCCCTAACAGACTTCCCAGGCGTCCTGCACCATAGGTTGTCATAACATAATTATGTAAACGCACAAGCGCTCACATACATTCTAAATTTTACCACACTATCCGGGGCTTGTATAGAAGCAGGCTTCTTAATTTTTACTTAAAGGGGCGTACGCCCGGATTATTTGTTCCGCCGTGCGCAGCCCGTCCATCGCTGCGGAGGTGATGCCCCCGGCGTAGCCTGCCCCCTCCCCGCAGGGATAGAGGCCGGGAAGGGACGACTGTCCCTGGGCATCCCGCAGGATGCGCACCGGCGAGGAGGTGCGGCTCTCCACGGCGGACAGGATGCCGTCCGAACGGTCAAATCCCATTATCTTCCGTCCGCAGCCGCGGATCCCCTCAATGAGGGCCTCTTCCGCAGCAGCCGGGAGCAGCCCCCGCAGGTTGGCAAAAGCGGTCCCGCCCCTGGCGCAGCTTGGGAAGGAGCCATATCCGGCGCTGGGACGGTTATCACAGAAATCTCCAAATAGCTGCTGGGGAATCTTCCCGCGCCCCCGGGCGTAGGCCCGCGCCTCCAGCTCCCTCTGGAAAGCGATTCCGGCCAGGGGGCCTTTCTTGGGAAAGTCGGCGGGCGTCACCGTGACAATCATCGCGCTGTTGGCGTTGCCCGAGGAGCGGCTGTGGTAGCTCATGCCGTTCACAGCCAGCCGCCCCTCCTCGGAGGAGGCGTCCACCACGTACCCGCCCGGGCACATGCAGAAGCTGTATACGCCCCTGCCGTTGGAGGCGGTGTAGGTGACCTTGTAATCTGCGGGGGGCATCTGCCCTCCGGCAGAGCCGTACTGGGCATGCTGGATCAGCTCCTGGGGGTGCTCAAGCCGCATTCCCACGGCGAAAGCCTTGGCTTCCATGGAGACTCCCAGCTCCTCCAGCATGGCAAAGGTATCCCTGGCACTGTGGCCGGGAGCCAGGACCGCAGCCTCCGCCGGCACATACTCCTGGCCGTTCAGGATGAGGCCGGCCAGCCGGCCGTCCTTCACAGACAGCCCGGTCACCTTGGAGGAAAAACGGAACTCAGCGCCCAGGCTGCAAAGGCTCCGCCGCATATTCTGCAGGATGCCGCAGAGAAGGTCGGTACCCAGATGGGGCCGGTGCTGCCACAGGATGTCCGGCGGCGCGCCGTATTCCACAAAGCAGCGCAGGACCTCCCGTCCCCGGCCGGAGGGATCCTTCACCAGCGTGTTCAGCTTGCCGTCTGAAAAGGTTCCTGCGCCTCCCTCGCCGAACTGCACGTTGGAGTCCGGATGAAGCGGCGCTCTCCCCTCCCAGAAAGCCTCCACCCGCCTCCTGCGCTCCTCCACCGTCTCCCCCCGCTCCAGGATCAGCGGGCAGTAGCCCTCCCGCGCCAGCAGCAGGGCGCAGAATAGGCCTGCCGGCCCGCTGCCGATGATGACCGGGCGCTGCCGCAGGGGAAGCTCCCCGTGGGGAGGCGCCTGATAACTCTCCGGGGGAGCCGCCCGAAGCCCGGCCTTTTTCAGGCGTTCCAGCCGCCTGCCCTGGGCCTGTACCAGGAGATCCACGCTGAATACCGCGTAGATATCCGGCTTTTTCCTGGCGTCTATGGAACGCCGGGCAATGGTGAGCCCGCGGATCTCTTTTTCCGGGATGCCAAGCTTTCTGGCGGCGGCAGACAGAAGCAGCTTCTCCACATCCGGGCTGTCTGCCAGCCCGTAGGGGAGCTTCAGCTGGTCAATCCGATAGCGCGTGTCCATGGCTCTCCTCCTCTCCCTTCTCTCCAGCCCCAGCGCCAGCCTCCTTGGTGCCCGTGTATGCAGCGCTGCCCTTGTCCGGGCTGCGGCCTGCCGCAGAGGTTCCCGCCACATAGCCGCTGGACCAGGCCCACTGGAGGTTGTATCCTCCGCACGCCCCGTCCACGTCGGTGAGCTCCCCGGCAAAATAGAGCCCGGGAACTACGGCGGATTCCATCGTATAGGGGATAAGGCTTTCCAGATCCACGCCGCCCATGCATGCCTGGGCATGGCCGAAATCCTGGAAGCCGCACATATGGCCAGAGAAGCCTTTGATGCAGCCTGCCAGCCTGCCAAGCTCCTCCTGGGATAGGTCTGTGACAGGCGTCCGCCCGGCAATGCCCGCGCAGAGAAGGAGCTCCCGGCAAAGCTTTTCGTGGAACAGCCCGGCAAGGAAATCCTCCGCTCTCTTGTAGGGGCACCGCTCTATGCGGCTTCGAAGGTAAGGCTCCAGCGCCTTCTGGGGGTAGTCCGGGGAAAGGTCTGCGGACAGCAGGACCTCCTTCTCCGCCTGGAAGGCTGTGATTGCCTCGTGGCTGACCTGGAAGGCGGGGATCCCGGAGATGCCGTAGGAGGTAAACTGCAGCTCCCCCTGCGCAGAGGCCAGGATTTCCCCGTCAGACCAGGCGCTCAGCCGGCCGTCGCAGCGAATGCCGGCCAGACGGCGGAAGCCCTTCTCCCGGACATGGAGGCCGGTGAGCACTGGGGCTACAGGGAGGATCCGGTGGCCCAGGGACTGTGCCAGCCCGTAGCCGGAGCCGTCCGCCCCAGTCTGGGGAGCCGCCTTGGAGCCGCAGGCCAGGACACAGGCGTCCCCTGCGTAGGCCCAGCCCGGAGTCTGCGCATAGAACCGCCCATCCTCCTTCCAGATATGGGTGACCGGCGTCTGGCAGTGTAGCCGCACCCCGCAGTGCGAAGCCTCGGCGAGGAGCACGGCCAGCACCTGGGATGCCTGGCCGGAGTTTGGATAGATCCACCCGTCCCGGTTCTTCGTGTAGATGCCCAGCTGGCTGAAAAAGCCGATCGCATCGGTCTGCGAAAACTGTTCCAGCACGCCCCTGACGTAATCTGGGCAGTGGGTTTTCAGCATTTCCAGCCCCATGTAGGAATTGGTCATATTGCATTTTCCGTTGCCGGTGACGCACAGCTTCCGCCCGGGGGTGCGCTCCTTCTCCAGCACGGTCACCTTTGCCCCGGCCCGGGCGGCCGCCACAGCAGCCATCAGGCCGGAAGCACCGGCCCCAACCACAAGAATCTCCATAAAACCTCCTATCCCGCTCCTTCGCAGCTTCTGTTCCGCCGCCCTACTCAGAGGGATACCACGCCTTCGTCCGCCAGCTGCTGGAGGGATTTCAAAATGCCGAGCTTTGCATGGGGCCAGGTCAGCCCGCCCTGGAAATAGACGGCGTAGGGGGGCTTGATCGGCCCGTCCGCCGACAGCTCGATGGAAGAACCCTGCACAAAAGCGCCGGCCGCCATGATCACGTCGCTGTCATAGCCGGGCATTGCCCACGGCTCCGGCGTGACGTGGGAGTCCACCGGGGAAGCGGCCTGGATGCCCTTGCAGAAGGCGATCACCCCTTCCGGCGATCCGAATTCCACCGCCTGGATAATGTCGTGCCGCGGCTCCTGGCCGTTGGGAACCACCGCAAACCCCAGCCTCTCATAGAGGTTTGCCGCGAAGATTGCCCCTTTCAGGGCGGAGGCCACCACGGTGGGCGCCAGGAAGAGGCCCTGGTAGAAGGACTGGATCAGCCCCAGGTTTGCCCCCACCTCCTGCCCAAGCCCCGGGCAGGTGAGGCGGAAGGAGGCGTTCTGAATGCATTTCTTCGTCCCCACAATGTAGCCGCCGATGGGCGCAAGCCCCCCGCCGGGATTTTTGATCAGGGAGCCCACCGTCATATCCGCCCCCACATCCGAGGGCTCCAGGGGTTCCACAAACTCCCCGTAGCAGTTGTCCACCATGCAGATGATATCCGGGCGGATACTCTTGACAAAGGCGATGGCCTCCCCGATCTGGGATACAGACAGGGTGGGCCTTGTCTGGTAGCCCTTGGAGCGCTGGATCTCCACCATGGCCGTGCGCTCGCTGATGGCCTGGCGGATGCCCTCCAGGTCAAAGCTTCCGTCCTCCTTCAAATCCACCTGCCGGTAGGTGATGCCGTACTCTGCCAGGGAGCCGGAGGAAGGGCGTATGCCGATAACCTCCTCCAGGGTGTCGTAGGGCTTGCCGGATATGCTCAGAAGCTCATCCCCCGGCCTCAGGTTGCCGTGAAGAGCCACAGTCAGGGCGTGGGTCCCGCAGGTGATCTGCGGCCGCACAAGGGCCGCCTCCGTGTGGAACACGTCGGCGTACACCTCCTCCAGCGTATCCCTTCCCATGTCGTTGTAGCCATATCCGCTGGTGGCCGCAAAATGCGCCTCGCTCACCCGGCGCCGCTGCATCGCGCGCAGCACCTTCAGCTGATTGTATTCCGCCATCTTATCGATATCCTGGAAGCGGCCGGCGAGCTCTTCCAGGATTCCCCCTGCGAAGTCCAGCACCTCCCGGGAAATTCCCATCTCTCGGTACATTTCCAGAAACGCCTCCCGGCTTACGCCCTCTGTGCGTTCCTGTCCGTTCTCTCTCTTCTCCATCTGTCCTGTCTTCCTTTTCTCTATTTTTGCCGCTGCCTATCCCTGCGCCCCTTCTGCCCCCTGCCCTGGGAAAATCCCTTTCTCCTGGCAGGCCTGACGCATATAAGCCAGCATGCGCTCTTCGTCGTAACCAAATTGCTCCTTCTCCACCCATATAGTCTCCGGCTCCCGCCGGAACCAGGTCAGCTGCCTCTTGGCAAAATGCCGGGTGTTCTGCTTGATCAGGCGCACCGCCTCCTCCAGGGAGCATTCCCCGTCCAAGTACGCCAGGAGCTCCTTATATCCCAGGCCCTGCATGGACACCATATCCCTGCGGCAGCCCATGTCCCTGAGCCTGCGCACTTCCCCGAGAAGCCCTTCCTCCATCATCCGGTCCACACGCCGTCCGATCGCCTCGTAGAGACGGTCGCGCCGGTCGTTCAAGACAAAGTAGGCGCAGCGGTAACAAGGTTTTTTCTGCCTCTCCTGCTCGTTGTGGGCGGAAATCGGCTGTCCCGTCTGCCGGTAGTACTCCAGCGCGCGGATGGTGCGCTTGACATTGTTGGGATGTATCTGGGCGGCAGCGGCAGGGTCTGCCTTGCGAAGAAGCTGGTGAAGGGCTTCTGCGCCGTTTTGTCTGGCATACGCCTCCAGCTCGCTCCGGTACCCGGCATCCTCCTCTGCCGCAGTGAAATCCACGTCCTTCAGCACGGACTGGATATAGAATCCTGTCCCGCCCGCCAGGATCGGGATGGCCCCCCGCTGGTAAATTCCAGCCAGCGCTTTCTTGGCCTCCCCCTGGAACCTGACCACGTCAAAGCTCTCCCAGGGCTCCAGAATATCGATGAGATGGTGGGGGACACCCTCCATCTCATCCGGCTTGATCTTGGCTGAGCCAATGTCCATATGGCGGTACACCTGCATGGAGTCTGCGGAGAGAATCTCTCCCCCCAGCTCCTTTGCCAGCCGCACAGACAGGGCGGTCTTCCCCACCGCCGTCGGCCCGGCCACAATAATCAGCGGCTGCTTCATCGTCTCTAACTCCTCCCTGGTATCTGTCTGGCGCTGGTGTGCCAAGGGTGGCATACGGCTCCTTGTATACCGGCGCTACACAATTCTCTTAAACTTTTTCTCCAGCTCGTATCTTGTCATGGAGATGATGGTCGGCCGCCCATGGGGGCAGTTGTATGGATTCTCCAGGTTCAGCAGCTCGTCGATGAGGGCCTCCGCCTCCTGGACGGACAGGCGGCTGTTGCCCTTCACTGCCGCCTTGCAGGAGATCGAGGCGATCCGCTCACGCACAGCTTTCGCATCGGCCCGGCCCGGCACCTCGCCCAGGCTGTCCAAAAGCTCCGTCAGAAGCTCCCGCTGCCCGAGGGAGAAAAGGTTGGCCGGCACTGCGCGGACGGCATACTCCCGCCCGCCGAAGGGCTCGATCTCAAAGCCAATCTGGGTAAACTGCTCCATATAAGCCAAGAGCAGCTCCTCCTCCGCCATGTTCAGCGTGAGAATGATGGGCGGGCTGATCATCTGCGAGGTGTATTCCCTCTTGTCCAGCGAGGCCATGATGCGCTCGTAGAGAACCTTTTCATGGGCGGCGTGCTGGTCGATGATGTACAGCTTGTCCTCAAACTGCACAAGCCAGTAGGTGCCGAAGGCCTGCCCGATCATCTGGAAATCCGCCCGGGAGGCCTTGTCCAGGAACCGGTTGGCGAAGAGATCCATCTGGCCTGGAACCTCTCCCTTCCCCGGCTCTCCCTGGGAATGGGCAGAAGCGGCTGCATCTTCGCTGCCCCGCGGCTCTGGTGTTTCCTGGGAGGGCAGGGAGGCCTTCCCAGGCTTTTGGCGGCCCTCAAATTCCTTGGTCACCCGCTCCCGCATCTTCGCCATGAAATAGTCCAGGTTCTTCTCCGCAGGGGCGGCTGCCTCCTGGATGGGCGTCTGCCGGGGCGTTTCCTGCACA
>CALWMI010000093.1 GCA_944381745.1 uncultured Lachnospiraceae bacterium
CTAAGAATTTTGCCGGGTTTCCAGGCAGACGAAGGAGGCGTACTGGATGTACGCTGACTGAGGATAACGCAGAAAACCGGCAAAATTACAGGGCTGAGGCGTATTGCCCCTTGTACACCGACGCTATCCAAAATCTTTGTAAAAACCATTTTCTAAAATCTGTGGTTCTTGAACTATTACATTACTTCCATGATATAAGATCATATATTTTTTTGCTCCTTCACAAATCCCAATTTATCACTCTTACCTTTTTTCATTATATCATCCGTTTACTTCTCTGTCATTTCATTTTCTACTCATGCGAAAAGAGAGCGGAATCTCATCCGTCCGCTCCCTTTCAAATGCCCTACATGATTCATTCCTTCACACCGTATCACCCGCAACTGCGAAAAATCCGAACTTACTTATGATACGGCTCCCCCCGCGCAATCCGGAAGGCGCGGTAAATCTGCTCCAGCAGAATCACCCGCATCAGCTGATGGGGGAAGGTCATGGGCGAGAAGCTCAGCGGGAAATCCGCCGCGCGGCGCACTTTCTCTGACAGCCCGAGGGAACCGCCGATGACAAACTGGATATGGCTTACCCCCTGTACGCCCAGCAGGTCAAGCTTCTTGGAGAGCGCCTCCGAATCCAGCATTTTCCCGCCGATTTCCAGGGTGATGGTGTAGGCGCCGGGCTTCATCGCCCGCAGCAGGCGTTCCCCCTCCCGGCCCCGGATCTGCTCTTCCACCGCCTCCGGCGCGCCGTCGGGCGTCTTCTCATCCGCCACCTCGACGATCTCCAGGCTGCAGTAGCGCCCCAGGCGCTTGGCATACTCCGCAATTGCCCCCGCAAAATATTTTTCCTTTATTTTTCCCACACAGAGAACCGTGATCTTCATAGGCAGTACACTCCGCTTGCTCTTCTATCCCGCGCTGGCGTACGGCGGGCAATATCGCCCGGCCGCGCCGGCTACACTCTAGATGTTAGCATAATTTCAAAATTATTTCCATCCTATACGGCAAAAAGCTCGAATTGTAAAACAATTCATGCTATAATCATCATAAGACGTTTCGGCAGTCACTTTTGCCTCGAGATCAATCATTGGAAAGGAGAGCTTGTCTATGCCTTGGTGCCCAACATGTAAAACCGAATATGGAGAGGGGACAGAGGCCTGTCCCAAATGCGGCGCAGCCCTGACCGGCCTGCCGCCGGAGCAGATGGCCTGTCTGATGTCCCTGCCGGAGGAGCAGGCATCCGGCCTTCTCGCCTACTATGAATACTTAGGATATTCCTGCTGCGCCGTCAGCCGCAATGCGGAAAGCGGACTCTTTGACGTCCTCGTCCCCGCCGGCCTCAAGGATGTGCTGTCTGGCCATGCAGCCAGCTATCTGGAAGAGAATCCGGAGATATCAAGGGCGGATACCCAGGATGCCAGGGAGCTGCTGCGCCCCTCTGGCAGCGCGTACATTGAGAAATCCAAGCAGCTGGAGGATATCCGCTCGACCGCCTTTGCCTTCCTGGTGGTGGGCCTTATCGGCCTTGCGGCGGTCGCCCTTGTGATCGCCGGCATCCTGCCCTTCCCTTTCACGGGCAGCGGCAAAGCCCTGACTCTCGCCGTCATGGGCGCCCTGTTTATTATCTTTACGGCGGTGGGCATTTCCAACACACAGAAGATCAACGGCCTTAAGAAGGAGGCCGAGGCGGAACAGGCAAAGACAAGGGATGCTGTGGAGCAGTTCCTGGCCGCCCACACCGCCTCCTCAGTGGACGAGGGCCTGGCGCTCACAGGGACGCTGGAGCAGGACTACTACCTGCGCATCGAGAAAATACGCAGCCTGCTGGGCGCTCAGGGAAGCGAGAGCCCGGCCTACGAGGACTATCTGCTGGAGCAGATCTACGCTGGGCTGTACGAGCAGGCAGAATAATAGAAAAGCAAAGGAGAGAAAGCCATGAAAGCACTGGAAGACCGCATACAGCAGGAAGGGCTTGTCTTAAGCCCATCAATCCTGAAAGTAGACTCTTTTATCAACCATCAGGTGGACCCGGCCTTTATGCAGCTGCTGGGCCGTGAGATCGCCCGGCACTTTCAGGGAAAAGGGGTCACCAAGGTGATGACCATCGAGAGCTCCGGCATTGCGCCGGCGCTGTTTGCCGCCATGGAGCTGGGCGTCCCCATGGTGATCCTGAAAAAGCAGAATTCCGAGCTTTTGAAGACGGATGTCCTGCAGACGGAGGTGGTATCCTACACCAAGGAGACCAGTTACCTCCTCACGATGGCGCGCAAATACATCTCCGATGAGGACCACATCCTTCTGGTGGACGACTTCTTGGCCAACGGGGAGGCTGCCACCGGAGCCCTTCGGCTGATCCGCAAAACCCACGCGACTGTGGCTGGGCTGGGCGTCCTGATAGAAAAAGCCTTCCAGCCGGGCAGGGCCAAGCTGGAAGGCCAAGGGATTTCTGTGTTTGCGCTGGCAAGAATCGGTTCTATGGACGAGAGCGGCATCCATTTTCTGCCGTAGCTGTTCACGCCTGGCCGCCGCCCTGCGGGGCCCATCCCGCCATCTGCCCTCCCCTATCCGAGGGGGATGATCGTGTAGGCGCGCTGTACAGCATCGCTCATCGTACCGCTCATGGAGACGGATACCGCCGTGAAAACCGCCGACGCCTGGATGGTGACCGGGTCTTCGTAGACGGCGGAATCCAGATCCGGGAGCGTGCCGTCCAGCGTGTACAGCACGGTACATCCATCCGGCACCTGGACGACAATTTCCAGCTCTCCCGGATAGGTGCCGCTCTGCGGGGAGACCACCGGCGCCTCCGCCTCCAGGTAGGACACCTGGTAATTGAAAAACGCCTCGTCGCTCACGATGCCTGTCTCCGTTACGGCGATCGCCCGGATAGTCGTCCGCCCCTTCTCCAGATGGATCGCCCCTCTGTATTTCATGCTTTCTGTTGTCGGCTTGCTGCCGTCTGTGGTGAAATAGATATCCATGCCATCTGCTTCCAGATAGATATCCATGTCATTGTAATAGATTCCGTCAGACAGAGACGCCGTGGGAACCACCGGTATGTAGTCTGCAAAATGCGCCTTCACAGACTCCAGCGGGCAGGTGCCCAGCGTGTCCTTCACCTTGTCCAGCTGCCCGGTGTCAATATACAGGTTGACCAGGCGGATGTAGGCCTCCTGGTTCTCAGAATCCAGGCTGCCCAGAATGTACAGCAGGCACTCCTCCAAGCCCTCCATATCTCCTGTCTGCTCGGCGATATCCGCCCGCAGCGTCCAGATCTCCATGGTATCCCCGGAAATCTCCTGCGCCCTGTCCAAAAATTTCTGCGCCCTGTCATAGTCGGCATTTTCCGCCATGGCCACTGCCTGCTCATACTGGTAGCTGTAGGAGTTTGACCGGAGGCCCAGCATAAAGAAATAGATCAGCACAGCGGAAGCCACAGCCACGCCCACCGCCACAAAGAGGACGTCCCTCTTGCGGATGCGCTCTCTGTCGTCTGGCTCGCCTGGCTTCGCCTCTGGCTTTCCGTAGGCCTGGCTTGCCCCCTTCTTCTGGGCAGGCTTATCGCCTGCCTCCTTCCCGGTCTTTTCCTGGCCTTCCGCCTTGCCGTCCCCCTCCTGGAAAATGCCGGTGAGGGAGTCCGACAGCATCTCCTCCATCATAGGGTTGTAGTCCGGCACAATCCGGATCTCCTCCCCGCAGACCTTACAGTACAGATAACCTTCTTCAATTTCGGCGTTACATTTTGGACAGCGCATGTAATCTCCTCAATTTCCGCATCCGCTTACTTCGATACAACAGTTGCCTTTACCGCCTCCAGGCAATTTCTCATCAACATGGAGATGGTCATCGGGCCGACTCCCCCCGGAACCGGCGTGATCGCCCCGGCCACCGGGCTGACGTCCGCAAAATCCACGTCTCCGCACACCTTATTGTGCGCATCCCGGTGGATGCCCACGTCAATGACGGCGGCTCCCTCCTTGACGTATTCCCTGGTGAGAAAGCCTGGCTTTCCCACTGCCACCACAAGGATATCCGCCCTCCTTGCCACGGCCTTTAGGTTTTCTGTCTTGGAATGGGTGATGGTCACTGTCCCGTTCTCCCGCAGGAGGAGCATGGCCATGGGTTTCCCCACAATATTGCTCCTGCCGATGACCACGCACTCCTTCCCGGCGATAGAGACACCGGACCGCTTCAGCAGCTCTATAATCCCCGCAGGCGTGCAGGGCAGATAGGTCTTCTCCCCGATGCAGAGCTTGCCCACATTGACCGGGTGAAAACCGTCCACATCCTTCGCCGGGCTGATCGCCTCCAGAACCGCCTTCTCGTCAATCTGCGGCGGCAGCGGCAGCTGAACAAGAATCCCATGTACCTCCGGGTCATTGTTCAGCTGCCTGATCAGCCTTAGGAGATCCTCCTGGGAGGCAGCCTCCTCCAGCGTGTAGAGCAGGGAACGGATACCCACATACTCGCAGGCCCTGCGCTTATTGCGCACATAGATGGAGGATGCCGGATCCTCCCCCACCTGCACGACAGCCAGGCAGGCCTCCAGCCCTCTCTCCCGAAGCTTCCCAGCCTCTTCTCTCAACTCATCTTTTATTTCCTGGGAGATTCTCTTCCCATCAATCAGCTGTGCCATTCTCTATAGCCCCTCTCGTTCATGATTGCTCTGCCGCCTGCCGTTCCTGCCCGGACTGCCGGGCTGCGGCGCCGGCCCTTTGCCTGTCAGAACAGGCCGGTAATCCTGCCTTCCGCGTCCACGTCAATGTTGTTGGCAGCTGGAACCTTGGGCAGGCCAGGCATGGTCATGACAGTCCCTGTCAAGGCCACCACAAACCCGGCTCCGGCGCTCACATAGACCTCCCGGATGTTGACGGTAAACCCGATCGGCCTTCCCAGAAGGGACGGGTCGTCCGACAGAGAGTACTGGTTTTTCGCCATGCAGACCGGAAGGTTTGCAAATCCCATATCTTCGATCTTTTTCAGCATCTTCTCCGCCGCCGGCGCATAGGTCACCTTGGCAGCTCCGTAAATCTCTGTGGCAATTTTCTCGATCTTTGCCTTCAGGGAGAGGCTGTCCTCATACAGCACATGGAAATTGGAGGGCTTGTTCTCCAGGATATCCAGCACCTTCTCGGCCAGAGGGATTCCTCCTTCGCCGCCCTTCTCCCACACGCGGGACAGCTCGAAGGCGCAGCCCCTGGACTCGCAGAATTCCCGGATATAAGCCACTTCCGCTTCCGTATCCGACACAAAGGCGTTCAGCGTCACCACGGTGGGCACCCCGAACTTCTTCATGTTCTCGATATGCTTCTCCAGGTTGACGATGCCGCGCTTGAGAGCTTCCAGATTCTCCTTGGATAGCTCAGCCTTAGGCACGCCGCCGTTGTACTTGAGGGCGCGTACAGTGGCCACCAGCACCGCTGCGTCTGGCTTTAATCCAGCCAGGCGGCATTTGATGTCGAAGAATTTCTCTGCTCCCAGGTCCGCGCCGAAGCCTGCCTCTGTGATCACAATATCCGCCAGCTTCAATGCCGCCTTCGTGGCGCGCACGCTGTTGCATCCGTGGGCAATATTGGCAAAAGGCCCGCCGTGTACCAGGGCCGGCGTGTGCTCCAGCGTCTGGATCAGGTTGGGCTTCAGGGCATCCTTCAAAAGGGCCGCCATCGCGCCCACAGCCTGGAGATCCTTGGCGGTGACCGGGTCGCCTCCGTATGTATAAGCCACGATGATCCGTCCCAGGCGTTCCTTCAGGTCATTCATATCCTCGGCCAGGCAGAGGATAGCCATGATCTCGGAGGCCACAGTGATGACAAAATGGTCTTCCCTCACAAATCCATCCATCTTGCTGCCAAGCCCCACCACAATGTTGCGCAGCACACGGTCATTCATATCCTCGCAGCGCTTCCACACAATCTGCCTAGTGTCGATGCCCAGGGCGTTGCCCTGCTGGATGTGATTGTCCAGGAGTGCGGCCAGCAGGTTGTTGGCCGAGGTGATCGCATGGAAATCCCCGGTGAAGTGCAGGTTCAGGTCTTCCATCGGGACGACCTGGGCGTACCCGCCGCCCGCCGCTCCGCCTTTGATACCGAAGCAGGGTCCAAGGGAGGGCTCCCGCAGGGCGATGACGGATTTTTTGCCCAGCCGGCCCATCGCCTCGCCCAGCCCGACGGTGGTGGTGGTCTTCCCCTCCCCCGCCGGGGTCGGGTTGATAGCCGTCACAAGCACCAGCTTGCCGTTGGGACGGTCTTTGATCCTGTCCAGGAGCTCGTCCGAAAGCTTTGCCTTATACTTTCCGTAAAACTCCAGATCCTCCTGCGGAATATCCAGACGGGCCGCGACATCCGCAATGTGCGCCATTTTTGCCTCCTGGGCAATCTCAATATCTGTCTTCATAACTGCTTTCCTCTCCTCCGTATATGATATTTTATTTATCGTTAGCGTCCGTGTACACGGGCAGGCCTTTACACATGCTCATCCACATACTGCTCAAATTCTTCCATGGACATCAGCACCTTCCGCGGCTTCGTCCCTTCTTCCTCGCCGACCACGCCGGCCTCAGCCAGCTGATCCATAATCCTCGCCGCACGGTTAAAGCCGATCTTGAACCATCTCTGGAGCATGCCGATGGAGGCCTTATCCTTCTCGATAATAAACTTTCCGGCTTCTATGAAGTAGGCATCCCGCTCGGGGCCTGCCCCAAGGCCGGAACTGCCTCCCGCTCCTCCCGCCACAGCGGCGGCCACCTCGCTGACCTTCTTCTCGATCTCCTCGCTGTACTGGAGCGCCGACTGCTGCTTTGCCAGGAATTCCACCACCTTGCCCACTTCCTCGTCGGACACAAAGGCTCCCTGTATCCGGGAAGGCTTCTGATAACCCTGGGGGTAGAACAGCATATCCCCCTTGCCCAGCAGCTTCTCAGCCCCATTCATATCCAGGATCGTGCGGGAATCCACGCCGGAGGACACGGAAAACGCGATCCGGGAAGGCATATTGGCTTTGATAAGGCCTGTGATGACATTGACCGACGGCCGCTGCGTGGCAATAATCAGATGGATGCCCGCAGCCCTGGCAAGCTGCGCCAGACGGCAGATGGCATCCTCCACCTCGCCGGGAGCCACCATCATCAGGTCCGCCAGCTCGTCCACAATGATGACAATCTGCGGCATCTTCTCCGGGCGTCCGCCGTCCCCGCCGCTGGCCGCTTTGCCGTCTTCCGGCGCCGGAGCGGGCGGAAGGCTGTCCACCTTCGCGTTGTAACCCTTCAGATCCCGCACGTTGACCTCGGCGAATTTCTGGTAGCGCTCCATCATCTCGGCCACCGCCCAATTCAGGGCCCCAGCGGCCTTCTTGGGATCTGTGACCACCGGGATATAGAGGTGGGGAATCCCATTGTAGACGGAGAGCTCTACCACCTTGGGGTCAATCATAATGAGTTTGACTTCCTCCGGCCGGGAATGGTACAGCAAGCTGATAATGATGGTGTTGATGCAGACCGACTTTCCGGAGCCCGTAGCCCCGGCGATCAGCAGGTGCGGCATTTTGGCGATATCTGCCACCACGGTCTCCCCTGCAATATCCTTGCCCACCGCAAAGGCTAGCTTGGACGGATGGTTCAGGAACTCCCTGCTCTCCAGCAGATCCCGTAACATGACGGCCGTGTTCTCCTTGTTGGGCACCTCGATGCCCACCGCCGCCTTCCCGGGGATCGGAGCCTCCATGCGGATATCCTCCGCCGCCAGGTTCAGCTTGATGTCGTCCGCCAGGCCCACAATCTTGCTCACCTTCACGCCCTGCTCCGGAGACAGCTCGTAGCGCGTCACCGTGGGGCCGCAGCTGACATTTGTGACCTTCGCGTTCACGCCGAAGCTGTGGAGAATCTCCTCCAGCTTCTGCGCCGTCTGCATCAGCTGTCCCTCTGTTGTCCCTGCGGTATGCTTGCCCTTTTTCAGAAGGCTGAGCGGCGGGAAAATGTACTCTTTCCACGGCTCTGCCTGCCAGTTGTCCATCTCCTTCTGGATATCCTCGGCGGACACAGGGCTATCCGGAGCCTGGGACTCTCTTCCGCGGCCATGGCGCACAGGCGGCTCCTCTTCCTGGAATGCCTCTTGCTGACCGCTTCCTGGACGCCGTCCTTCCGCTTCCCAGCCGTCCATTCCTGCCCCGCCGTCCTCCAGGCCTTCTGTCTCCAGCTCCTCCGCGATATGCCGCTCATGGGGCTGCAGCGCCCGCGGCTCCTCCTCGTCTGTCTCCGTCACGCGGATGCCCGTGATGGTAAATGGCTGCTTGCCCTTGGGCAGGTCTGAGGAATCCTCTTCCGGCACGGCCGCAGTCTCCTGTCTCCCAGTATCTTCCTGCCTGGCCTCTTCCGCCGCCCTCCATTCCTCCTGCACCACATGGCTCTTCTTCGGCGCGTTGACCTCATGGATATCCCCCGCCGGGCTGTCTGACAGGATTGTGGTGTCCCTGGCCACGCCTGACACTCGCCTGTCCATCCTGCGGACCGGCTGCTGGGAGCCGTCCTTCTCCTGCTCTTCCAGCCTCTGCTGCCTGCGAAGCTGCGCCTGCTCCTTCCGGCGGGCCGACTCCTCCACCGCCCGGTCATACATACGGCGGCTGCCCTTCTGTACCTGGCGGACGACGGAATGCTCTGTGATCACCACGAGACAGATCACAAATAGGATCCCGCACAGGATTGAGGCTCCTGCCATCCCTACCGCCGGATGGAGCACCGAGGCGATGACGCCGCCCACAGCCCCGCCGCTTAAATGCCGCTGCGCCCCGTAGGCGTACAGCTCCGCCGCCGTGGCCGTGGCGTCGTAGTCCACGGCGAAAAGCTGGATCAGGGTACACAGCATGAGCACTGCCACCACCGAAGCCGCCACCTTGATGGAGGCGACCAAGTTCCCGTCGTTGGACACCTTGAAGGCCACTCCAAAGAACAAAAGGAACGGCAAAAGATAAGCCGCCGTCCCGCACACGCCAAAAAGCAGGTCGCCCACAAAGGCCCCCACATATCCGCCAACCCCCATGCAGCTCAAAAACAGCAGGATGCTGACAGCCAGCGTCCCCAGTATCAGCACCTCCCTGCCGATAAAGCTCTCCTTCTTCTGCTGGCTCTTCCTGGCGCCTGTGCTTTTCTTTGTGCTCTTTGCCCTGCCCTTTGTCCTGCTCCCTGTATTCTTTTTTGCAGTCCTGCCCTTCGATGCCGCCATTTCCAAGCCTCCAAATCATTTCCATAAAACATTAGCGTCGGTGCACAAGGGATCTTACGGTCCTTGTACACCGTCGCTGCTATTTATTATAGCATCGAAAAAAGCGGCTGTCATTATTTTTTTTGCCAGGCTTCCGCCTGGGCTCCTACCTGCCGGCCATCTGGAAAAGCTTTTCCATGGCCTCATGGATGCCGCCCACCTCGTCGATCAGCCCTTCCCGGACAGCCTCCTCCCCCACAAGGATCGTGCCCAAATCCTTCGTCAGCATCCCGGTATTCATCATCATCTCCTCCAGCCTCGCCTTGCGCGCCCGGCTGTGGCCGGCGATAAATCCCAGGATCCTCTCCTGCATCAGCCGGAAATAGTCGTAGGTCTGGGGCGCACCGATAATCAAGCCGTTCATGCGCACCGGATGGATGATCATCGTCCCCGTGGGGACAATAAATGAGTAGTCTGCGGACACCGCCAGAGGCACGCCGATGGAATGGCTGTCCCCCAGCACCAGGGAAACCGTTGGCTTGCTCAGGGAGGCGATCATCTCTGCCAGCGCAAGGCCTGCCGAAATATCCCCTCCAATCGTGTTGATCAGAAGCAGGACCCCCTGGATCCGGCTGCTCTCCTCAATCTCCGCCAGCTTGGGCAGCAGATGCTCGTATTTCGTCGTCTTGGATGAGGCGGGGGAGCACTCATGCCCCTCAATCTCGCCGATAATGGTCAGAAGCTGGATATCCGCCCGCTTGCTTTTCAGCTCCAGCTGCCCGGTATCCTTGATCAGCTCCTGATCCTGTGCCTCCTCCTGGGGCTCCTTCTCTTGTACTGCCTCTTGTGACGCCTTCTCCTGCGCTACCTCTTGCGGCCCCTTCTCCCACGCTGCCTCTTGTGACGCCTTCTTCTGCGCTGCCTTCTCATGTGCCGGTAGTTCCTGTATCCCTTCGCCCTGGGTTTCTTCCTTCCATCTCTGCATTGCTTCCGTCTCCTTTTCTCCGGCGGCGTCCGCGTATGGCAGGGATGGGTGCGCCGCCTTCTTCCCTCTCAGCAAGTAGTATGGACACGGCAGGCAATCCTATGCATCTCTTCCCGGCTTCCTTTGCGCAGAACCGGCGAATGTCCATTCATGCGGGCATGATGGCCGCTTGCCGGGTGTATCACACAAAAAAGTATCCCACAGCCCTGCGGCCATGAGATACTCTCTGTGTATTCTTTAGTTGTCCAGAAGCTTGTTCTCGTTGTTCCAGCTGTACAGCTTGCGGAGCTCTTCGCCCACGATCTCCAGCTGATGGTTCGCCTCAGATCTTCTCTTCGCCAGGAAGTTCGTGCAGCCGATCTGGTTCTCAAGCAGCCAGTTGCGCGCAAACACGCCGTCCTGGATGTCTTTCAGGATCTGCTTCATCGCCTTCTTCGTGTCCTCGGTGATGATCTTCGGGCCGGTGATATAGTCGCCGTACTCTGCTGTGTTGGAGATGGAGTAGCGCATGCCCTTGAATCCGCTCTGGTAGATCAGGTCTACAATGAGCTTCATCTCATGGATGCACTCGAAATATGCGCTCTCCGGCTCGTATCCAGCCTCCACCAGAGTCTCGAATCCAGCCTTCATCAGGGCGCACACGCCGCCGCACAGAACCGCCTGCTCGCCGAACAGGTCTGTCTCGGTCTCCTCGCGGAAGGTTGTCTGCAGGACGCCTGCCCTGGCGCCGCCGATGGCCAGCGCGTAAGCCAGAGCCATGTCGTGTGCCCTTCCCGTGTAATCCTGCTGTACTGCGATCAGGCAAGGAACGCCTTTGCCCTCCTGGTACTGGCTTCTCACAGTATGTCCGGGAGCCTTCGGGGCGATCATGGTAACGTCCACATTCTTCGGCGGTACGATCTGGTTGAAATGGATGGCAAAGCCATGGGAGAACATCAGCATGTTGCCCTCCTCCAGATTGGGCTCGATGGACTCCTTGAACAGCTGGGCCTGCTTCTCATCGTTGATCAGGATCATGATGATATCCGCCCTCTTGGCAGCCTCCGCCGCCGTATATACCTGAAATCCCTGTGCCTCGGCTTTCGCCCAGGATTTGCTTCCCTCATAGAGCCCGATAATGACGTTGCACCCGGATTCCTTCGCATTGAGCGCCTGGGCATGTCCCTGGCTTCCATAGCCGATGACGGCAATGGTCTTGCCTTCCAGAAGGGACAGGTTGCAATCTTCCTGATAGTAAATCTTAGCCATTTTCTTTTCCTCCTCTAAATCTTGCATGAGATAAATTTATTCTCGCGAAAGGTATCGCCGGCAGCCGACCTGCCGGTACTGCCTCCTGCAGACACATTAATCGAAATACTGGACGCCCTCCGAACCTCTGGAAAGGGAGGTAATCCCTGTGCGCGCCAGCTCCAGGATCTCATATTTCCCGAGAAGGCTGATAAACGCATCCACCTTGCTCTGGTTCCCGGTCAGCTCTATGATGAGGGAATCCTTAGCCACATCGATGATCTTCGCCCGGAAAATATTGACCACGGACAGGATTGCCTGGCGGTCGCTGTCCAGCGCACGCAGCTTCAGCATCACCAGCTCCCGCGAAACGGAAGATTCCGGCGGCAGCGTACGGATGGAGCGCACGTCCACAAGCTTGTTGACCTGCTTCTCAATCTGCTCCAGGATGCTGTCCTCCTCGCCGCTTGTGACGATGGTAATCCTGGTAAATCTGGGATCTGCGGTTACGCCGGCTGTGATACTGTCAATATTATATCCCCTCCGGCTGAACAGCCCTGCAATTCGGCTGAGCACGCCGGAAGTATTGTCGACGAGCAGCGACAGAACTCTTGTTGCCATAAGTATCTTCCCCTTTACATCTCTTCTAGACTTTTTAAATTCCCTTAATCTTAACAAGATTTTTCTTGTTTGTCAATACAAATCCTTTACTTTTCTAGCGTTGTAACTTGTTAAAGTGAACGGAGGAATCTGACTTTTTTCGCTTGCCGTACACAGGAGAAAGCTTTATAATGGCATATGGCAAACCAATCGCGATTTTTAGGAGGATTTTACTATGATGAAGACATCGGCTCAGCTGCGCACTCTGCTGCAGTCTATCGACCGGAGGAGCTATCCGGCCTACAAGTCACTGGCCGGGCAGTATTCGTTCGGCGACTATATCCTTTCCATTGACCATGTGCAGGGAGATCCCTTCGCGTCTCCCTCCCGCCTGAGCATACACATCCCGCACGACACGGCTGGGTTCCCGCGGAAATACTGGGAGAAAGCGCACACGCGCATCGCCCTGCAGAATTATGTTACGATCCAGTTCTGCCGTCAGGCGGACGCCTTCTCCTTCAAAGCCAAGGGTTCCGGCAAGAGCGGCCTGCTCACGGTCAGCCGCCCCGGGCAGGAAGTCCTGGAGCGCACGGCCTGCAGCTTTGAGAAGGACAAAATTGTCGTCCGTTTCCAGGCTGGCTTTCCAGCCAACGGGCGTACCATCAACGCACGGGAGCTGGAGCGGATCCTGTTCGACTTCCTGCCCCAGTGTGTCAGCCGGGCCTGCTGCTACCGCAATCTCCCGGCCAAGGCGATCGAGGAGGTGTTCTGCCTGGCCGAGGATCAGGAGTACATCCGCACGCAGCTGCCGCTGCTCCACCTGACCGCTTTCGTGGCCGACGGCTCCATCCTGCCCCGCAAGAGCGGCGCCTCTGACCTGCCGATGAAGGACGGCATCCCCTTTGTCACCCCGCCGTCCCTCGCCGTAACTCTCAACCTTCCCCACCGGGGCGCCGTCACAGGCATGGGGATCCCGGAAGGCATCACCCTCATCGCAGGAGGCGGATACCACGGCAAATCTACGCTTCTGAAAGCGCTGGAATCCGGCGTCTACAACCATATCGCCGGGGACGGCCGGGAGCTGGTTATCACGGAGGCCTCCGCCCTGAAGCTGCGGGCTGAGGATGGGAGGAAGATCAAAAATGTAGATATCTCCCTCTTTATTCGCAATCTTCCCAACGGAAAGTCCACGGAGAGCTTTTCCACGGAGTACGCCAGCGGCAGCACCTCCCAGGCCGCCAATATTATAGAAGGGATCGCCTCCGGAAGCACGGTGTTCCTCATCGACGAGGATACCTCCGCCACCAACTTCATGGTGCGCGATGAGCTGATGCAGCACGTGATCGCCAGGGACAAGGAGCCCATCATCCCCTTCCTGGAGCGGGCGAGGGATCTCTACGACCAATCTGGCATTTCGTCCATACTGGTTGTGGGCAGCTGCGGCTCCTATTTCCACATCGCCGATACTGTCCTGCAGATGGACTGCTACAAGCCTCTGGACATCACGGATAAGGCAAAGGAAATCTGCGCCCAGTACCCGAAGCCTTCCACCAGCGCCCCGGGCTACAAGCTGCCGGACAACCGGCGCAGCTTCTCCCTGGAAAGCCCTTCCAGCAGGTCTTTCGGCCATTCCCGGGACGGCGGCAGGGACGACCGCCTGAAGATCAAGGTGATGGGGAAGGATGGCTTTACCATCGGCAAGGAATACGTCAACCTGCACTATGTGGAGCAGCTGAAGGATTCCGAACAGACAGCCGCCCTGGCCTATATCCTGAAATACGCCAAGGAGCTGGCCAAGGGACAGACCATACCGGTCAAAGAGCTGGCGGACAAGATTATGCACCGCATCCACACCCAGGGACTGGCCTCGGTCTGCGGTTCCTCCTACGTCCCTTCCGGCATGGCCATGCCGAGGATACAGGAAATTTACGCGTGCCTGAACCGGTATTGATGCCTCTGGCGCTGTCTCAGCAGATGGATGCATCCGCCGCTGTCTCAGCAAATAGAATCTAGTAAATGGAATCAGCGCCGGTGTACCCAAGGACAATACGGTCACCCTGTACACCGGCGCTAATCAATCTTAATAGAAATGAGGAGAACAAGAAACATGAATCAGAAATCCACCCGCATGACACCTGTCCAGTTTGTCTTCCGTGTCTTCCAGGGAGCTCTGATCGGACTTGGCGCCGTGCTCCCGGGAATCTCCGGCGGAGTCTTAAGCGTTATTTTCGGCATCTACAAGCCGATCATGGAGCTTCTCTCCAACCCGTTTAAAAACTTTAAAACTCATGTACCGAAGCTGATCCCCGTATTTATCGGGGGCGTAATCGGCTTCCTGGGCATTGCAAACCTGCTTGCCTTTTTCCTGGAGAAATATCCGGATCCTTCCGTCTGCCTGTTCATCGGCCTGATCGGCGGCATGCTCCCCTCCCTGTTCCGGGAGGCGGGCGAGCAGGGCCGTTCCACCGGCTCCTATGTATCGCTGGTTGTCTGCATGGTCTTTATCTTCGCCCTCCTTGGCGGGCTGGGGGCGGCGTCTGTGGTCATCACGCCCAACTTCGCCTCCTACCTGTTCTGCGGGTTCTGCCTGGCACTCAGCGTGATCGCGCCAGGCATGAGCTTCTCCACGCTGCTCATGCCTCTGGGACTTTACACGCCTTTTGTGGACGGCATCGGGCATCTGGACTTCTCCGTGCTCATCCCCGGCGGAATCGGAGCCGTCGTGACGGTGATCTGTCTGGCAAAGGCGATCAACGCCCTGTTTGAACACTTTTACTCCATCGCTTTCCACGGCATTGTGGGGATCGTGATCGCCGCCACGGTGATGATCATCCCCTTCGGCAGCTTTGCCGCCTCCGCTTCCCAGTGCATCGTCAATGTGATCTGCATTGTGGCCGGCGTCATAGCTGCGCTTCTCCTGGACAAATTCAACAGCAGCGTGGAGAAAGGCTGACGTTCGGACTTTTCCGCGCGAAAAAGACGGCAGGCCGTGTGCGAACATCCCGTACCGGTACCTGCCGTCTTTTCTGTCTTTCTGTCTTAGCTTCTGCCTGCAAGGGGCGATACACCCCAGCCAGCACACAGCCAACGCGCCTTCTCCGTCTGCCTGGAAGCCCGCAGAAATATCCGGCTGGGCTGCCGGCCTTCCCTAATAACACAGCACTTCGCAGCCGTCCTCCGTCACCAGCACCATAATCTCCCACTGTGCGGAGGGGCTGCCGTCCTCTGTATAGATGGTCCAGCCATCGCTCTCATCCACATATACGCCGTCGCCGCCCATGTTGACCATCGGCTCAATGGTGAATACCATCCCTGGCACCATGAGCATCTCCGTGCCTCTCCTGGAAACATAACTGACCCAAGGGTCCTCGTGAAATTCCAGGCCGATGCCATGCCCTCCGATCTCCCGGACAACTGTATAGCCGTTCTTCACCGCGTGTTCATGCACCGCCTGTCCCATATCCCCCAGGAATCCCCAAGGCTTTACCTCCCTAAGGCCGATCTCCACGCATTCCTTCGTGACCTCCACCAGCCTTCTCTTCTCCTCGGACACCTGGCCTATGCAGAACATCCTGGAGGAGTCCGAGAAATATCCGCGGTAGATTGTGGACACATCCACGTTGACAATGTCCCCCTCCTTCAGCACCACATCCGGGGATGGGATTCCATGGCAAACCTGGTCGTTGACGGAGGTGCACACACTCTTGGGAAAGCCCTCATAGTTGAGCGGCGCAGGGATACCGCCCCTGGATACGGTGATATCATATACCCAGCGGTCGATCTCCTCCGTGGTGATTCCCTCACGGATATGCTCTGCCACATAGTCCAGGACGGCGATGTTGATCTCGCTGCTCCTCCTCATCCCTTCGATCTGTTCCGGCGTCTTGATGATGCTGTGCGGCGGGACAACATGTCCTGCCAGCTGAAATTCCAGTATCCTCTCGTCAAAGGCCTCGTGGCATTTCTTATATTTCTTCCCGCTGCCGCACCAGCACAGGTCATTCCTGCCAAGCTTCTTATGCATGTTCCATACCTTCTTCCTTATGTGTACTGTCTCATTCCCCTGCGTACAGGCGGAGCCCCACCAGGACACATCCCTCGATATACGGAAGGTTCTTCTTCTTCATCAGGGCAAAGAGTTCCTCGCTTCCAGCCCCCGGCTGAACGACAATACACTGGAACGGCTTCTGGCACTCCTCGATCAAACGGATTCCCTTGGCCGGATGGATACACAGGTCGATGACGTCGATCTCCCCCTCCACGTCGTTGATAGAGGCCAGTTCCTTCCCGACGCATGCCACATGATACCCCTTCTTCAAGAGGCCCTGTTTGATTTTATAGGCGTATTTCTCCTCGTTGAGCGTATCTCCCACCACCACAAAATTCTTCTTCTCCATAACTTCACGCAAGTCCATTTTTCATAACTCCTCTCCGCTTCCACCGGCTGCTTCTTCCGCATCCGGCAACGATATCTTCGGTATCTATCGGTTATATTATAGCAAGCGAAGGGAGGTTTGTCATTCACAAAAGTAACATATGTCCTGTCCCCCTCACATTGCCATCTCCCCATTCTTCATACTACATAATACCAATTTTCTCCTGTATGCGAGCCTTAGCGCCAGTGTGCCAAGGGACAATGCTGACAAAAAAGCCCTGCACAATCCATCTGATATGGACTATGCAGAGCTTCTCGCTTGCCTTATCGCTCATTTTCAGCGGAAATTATTCCGCTGCGGCTTCTCCGCCTTCCGCTGCCTCCGGCTCCTCTTCCACAGCATTATGCGGTGCAAACACGGTTACCACCACTGTCTCCGGATCGGTAACCAGCTCCACGCCGCTGTCCGAGGCAATCGGCAGGTCTGCCACCTTGATGGTGTCGCCGATCTTCATCTCCGACACATCGATCTCTACCTTCTCCACAATGGATTCTGGAAGAGCCTTGTAAGCAATCTCATTCAGCGTCTTCTCCAATACACCGGCCTGAACCTTGTCGTGGTTCAGCAGGACAACCTCCGCCACAGAGTGTACCTTCTCGCCCTTTACCAGCACCTGGAAATCCATCTCCAGGATCTGACGCTTCATAAAGTTATAGTCAATCTCTTTTACCAGCGCTGTAATTGTCTGGCCGTCCACCTCCAACGTTACCTTGCTTCCCTTCCCGCTTGTCCGGAAAAAGTGCTCTGCATCCTTCTGTGCAATCTGGATCGGCATGGAGCCCTCCATATCTTTCCCAAATACGTTGCCGGTGACGAATCCTTCCCGTCTAAGCTTTTTTGCCTTTACACTCATGTCTCTTTTTTCAGCTTTTAAAGTAGTCATTTATCTTTTCCTCCAAAACTTAAAAAATTTGAAATGCTTAGCGGCGCTGCCTTCTGCAGGTCTTGTTAAGTATTTTCTATTTGTTACATTGATATTATAACACCTATAGCAAATAAAAATTAACCAAATATTTCAAAAAAATAGGATGGATTTTCGTCTTTTTTGAAAATGGATGGTTCTGTCCCACGATTTTCCAATCACAGCAAAAAATGTTATGAACTCGCAAAAATTCTTCATTGTCTTTTCGCTTTTGGAAATGATAATGTAATCGAGCTGAAGAAAAAAGGGAATTTAAGAAGGAGGAGAAACCGTATGAAACTGCAGAATATTACCGATATCGACGGATTTTTCAAAGTGGTGAACGAGTGCAAAGGCTCCGTAGAGCTTGTCACCCCCGATGGGGATGTACTGAACCTAAAGTCCAAGCTGTGCCAGTTTGTCTCCATGGCAAAGCTTTTCAACAATGATACCTACATCAAGGAGCTGGACCTGAAGCTCTCTGAGCCCTCAGATTTCCAGAAAATTATGGCGTTTGTCATGTATGGAGACTGATAAACAGTTCCTCTGACGGCAAACCGCCTCTGCTCCGCCGGGCTGTTTGGGAAGATTCCTGTCTTCCGCCCGGCGGAGTATTTTTATATGCTTGCTACCGCGCTGGTATGGGAGGGGCAACTAGGCCCTTCTCGCACCAGCGCTGCTTTCTAAATATTTGTCACACCTGGCGGCAAATCGTCTTGCTCTCACAGTCTCCGCCGGTAATCGGCATCCCCCAGATAAAATCCATGCCAAACCCTGGCTTCTCGGGAAGATACATTTTACCTTCCCGCAGCTTATATCCGCTGAAATCCACGCCTTCTGTGGTGTCTGTCACCCCTTCCACGCAGGCGACGCCCGGATATCCCGCGCAGAACTGCGCCGCATAATGCGTTTTGAGCTTCAGCCCCCAGGCATGCGGGGAAATCCTCGCCCCAATTTCCCTCAGCCTGGGCATCACCCTGCGCCACGGCGTCAGCCCGAACGCATGCCCCAGCGTGTGGTCGCCCTGGATATCCATCTGGAAAACGCCCAGCAATCCCTCCTTATATAAATGAATCAGCAGCTCCATATCTGGATTGGTCTCACCATCTGCAATCAGCGTCCGCGGCGACCGTTTGTCCAAATGCTCCCGCAGCCTTCGGAAATCCTGCTCATTTTCGCGGAACGGCTCTTCAATCCAGTACAATCCCACATCCGCCACCGCGTCCACATATGCCTGCATCCGCTCAACGGTATAGGCGTCGTTGGCATCCACCATAATCTCACAGTCTGGGAAATGTTCCCGCACGGCTCGCGTCACCTCGACGTCCCGCTTATCCCCCTCCCGCAGGGGCATCCAAAGAGGGGCGCGCCCAATCTTCAGCTTAAACGCCCGGTAGCCATAATCATAGCCATCCTGGCATTCCTGTAAAATCCGGGCGATTCCGCCAGGATTCCTGTCCGGGCTGATATCGTCAAAATAGATCAGTGTGTCATAGACCGGAACGGCATGGACGCCTCCATCGCCAAACATCCGGTAACAGGGAATCCCCAGTATATTCCCCGCCAGGTCATGGAGGGCAAAATCGAAGGTGGACAGCGTATCCTCCCGGATACCGGCTGCGTCGTCAAACACATCCGATACCTTCTTCCCCAGTATTTTTTGGTCTTCCTCCATATCCTGATGGTAGAACAGGCCGGAGGCCAGCCCCCAACCGCTGGCTCCTCTGTCTGTAAAAATCTCTTTCACCACAAACTCATCGCCGTAGGCGTGCTCATTGCGGAATGCATTTTTCCCCACCAGCCTCGGAAAATGGCTGCGCACCTTGTACGTATTTACTTTTTCAATTCTGTGATAAGACAATTCTGGATTCATCTTTATATCCATTCCTTTCGCTTTGCTCAGGCACAAAACGTTATGAAAATGTTTTCCTGAGCTTATTTTTCTTTATAATTCTTCTTATAGGGAACTCGGTATACTACAAATCACGGGGAGATGAGTGGGCTGTCCGGCTTACCGGATGACCGTATCTTTATATGTGTAGTCCGCCTTTTCAAGCACAAATAAGTGTGACTCAAGAGCACGTAATCTTATCTTTGTATAAACAATCTCGTTTATTCCCTAGGCGTTCAGTCAATGCCGTCTCTCCCTATAATCTTCAACGAACCTATCGGTTCTGAAAGGAGTCCCTATGGCTTTAAAAATCGTGTACAAAATCTGCTGTGGCATTGATGTCCACAAGACTTTTGTAGTGGCCTGCATTGCTTCTACTGACAGCAAAGGCATCACCACCTATGAGAGCCATCGTTTTTCAACCTACACGAAAGGTCTGAAAGATTTGTTACAGTGGCTGCTCAAACATGACTGCAAGGATGTCTGTATGGAATCCACCGGTAAATACTGGATTCCTGTCTACAACGTCTTAGAAAACGATTGTACGGTTGTCCTTGCACATCCCAAATATGTTAAGGTTATCCGCTGCACGTCTGCGCCAGCGTTTCCCAAGTGATGTATGGATATTTATAATTTGATGCGGGATAAAATACAGTACCTGGAATTGCTTCCTGGTTCTTCCATCAATGAGAAGGAATTAGCCGCAGAATTCGGTGTCAGCCGCACGCCTCTGCGCGAAGCACTGATTCGTCTGACAGACGAAGAGCTTGTCCAGAAGCTGCCGCAGCGGGGCACCTATGTGACGAAGATCAATTTGAACCATGTCCGTCAGCTAACCTATATGCGGCATTTGCTGGAGTGGAACATCCTTTCCCCACTGTGCCAGCGCGGGGAGAAAATGTACGATGCAGTAGCTGAGAATCTGTTTGCCCAGCAGCTATCCATGCAGAGAGGGCAGCGCATGGAATTTCTAAAATACGACGATCAATTCCACGAGCTTCTGTTTTCCTTTGCGGGATACGGCTTTATCTGGACGCAAATTAATAATACGCGGTCCCACTACAACCGGTACCGCGTATTAAATATGGAATATATATCGGATGAAACCGATTATCAGGCTCATCTCGCTCTCGTGAGGGCGATCGAAAATTCTGATACGGATTCCTTTTCTAAGATACTGGAAATCCACCACGACTGCGATCTGGTCCATGCAGACAAGGTGCAGGCTCTCCATCCAGATTACTTTATCTGATGGGATTCCATCTGAAATTTAAATCCACCCGTCATAGGGCTTCTGCATCACTGCGTTTTCCAGCCAGTTGATCAGCGTAATAAAGTCAAACACCGGGCGCTTCACAGCTGCCTGGATTGCATAGGCATAGGGCGGCATATCAGAGCATTCCAGAAGGAATGCCCCAATATCTGGATGCTCTGCGATAAGTCCAGTTGCCGCCTTTAGAACCTCCCTTCGCACGCCTGCATTGTCAAAACATCCCCGGTCTTCCATAATGGCAGAGAAGTTCTCCCCCCTCCGCAGGTCGGCGACGATCAGCCCTTTCGTATCCTCAATGCCGCAGCTTTGATACAGGTCATCCGTGATTGCTGACGCATTGGCCGTGAGGATACCGATTTTCGTGTCTTTTTTCAGAAGCGTGCGGATCCAAGGGATCTGTACAAGACTGGAAATGGCGACTGGAATGTCCATAGCCTCCGCCAGCTGTCTCTGGAAATGCCCAAAAAATCCACAGGCCGAGGAAATCGCCCGGCATCCCTCCCGCTCCAACTCCTTGGCAGCCTTCAGGATTTCTTCAAATGCTTCCGGCGCCCCGCTGTGCAAAGTGGGCGTATCCAAGCCAGTGACTGCCCTGTACCGAACCGGATATTTATAAGTCCAAGCATTCTGGACATTGCCTGGCACCATAGGATACCATACATTGTCCAGGTGAAGGATCCCGATCCCGTAACCGGCAATATTCTGCCCCTTGGTCATATGAATTCTCTGGCTCTCCTGTTCCTGGGAAGGCAGATAGCCATACATTCTCTTATCGTCCATTTCTCCTGCTTTCCTTTCTTTTCTGTGCGCACCGCCGGCGTACAAAGGGCAATACACCCTTGGCACACCGGCGCTGCCTTCAATCTAAGAAGCGGTTCTCAATCCTGGAGAAACGGAACGGCTCCATATCCAGCTCCGTCTCCTCGCCTGCGATCAGCTGGGTCATCAGCTGGCCGCTGACCGGCGACATGGAGATACCGTCTCCCTCATGCCCTGCGCAGATGTAATAGCCAGGCATCTCCTCCACCTCGGACATGATCGGCAGATGATCCTCCACGAACGGACGTACGCCCGCGTAAGCACGCACACAGCTCATATTCTTCAAGATCGGGAAGAAACGCATGCCCCTCTTTGCAATGGCATTGATCACCTCAATCTCTGTGTTCAGATTGTAGCCCACAAAGTTCCGGGAGCTACCCAGCATCACATTGTCGCCTTCTGTGGGCTCCAGGGTGAAGGCCACATTGTATTTCAAAAGCTCCGGATCCCGGTCGCATTCTACGTTGGCAAACTTGGTCACCATATAGCCAAACTCCTGCACCTTCTGATGGCATACCGGCCCGGTGGCCTCAGAGAGGAGGATAACGCCCTTCCTCGGCAAAATCGGTATATTCAAGCCGTTGAGACGCCCGATTTCCGGCGCGTAGACGCCGCCGCAGTTGATAACCCTGCCAGTGGTAAAGCTGCCCTTGTCGGTATCCACACCCTCCACCTGATGCTTCTCATTCAGGCGCACGCCAGTCACCTTTGTATGCAGGAATACATCCAGCCCTTTTCCCTTCACCTGCTCCACAAATGCATAGCAGAGCTTGAACGGATTCAGTCCTGCACACTCGTCGCTCCAGAAACCGCCCTTCAGATCCTTGGCCAGAAGCGGCTCGATCTGGGACATCTCATAGGGATCCACCATTTTTACCCGGTATCCCTCCGCCCGCAGGGCGTTGACATAGCCAGTGGCCACCTCTACCTCCTGGTCGGTCTCGCATACATAGAGGCTCCCGCTCTGGTCAAAATTGAAATCATAGTCCAGCTCCTTGCTCAGGCGGATGAACTTCTGGATGCTGGCGTAGCCCAGCGCTGCGTCTGCCCCCGGCATCTTGTCGGTGATCATAGCCGCCGCATCGCAGTGGCTGGATGTCCCGCTGGCGATATCCCCCTTCTCAATCAGCGCTACCTTGTAGCCCTTTTTCACCAGATGATAGGCGCAGCTCGTCCCGATTACGCCTCCCCCGATGACAATCACATCATATGCACTCATAGGTCGTCACCTCCCAGTGTTCCAAAGGTTACCGGCCTCTGCGGCGTCCTCGGCGTGGAAAAACCGATGGATTCCGGTGTCGCCTCACCTTTTAATTCCTGGCGCAGGATCTGCTGTACCAGCGCCTCACATGTACGTCCCTGGCAAAGTCCCATCCCTGCCCTTGTCCGTCTCTTCACTCCTGTGACATCCGTTGCCCCCATGCGGATCGCCTCCCGGATCTCACCTGCTGTAATCTCCTCGCACCTGCAGACGAGCACATCGTCATCAATATATTCCGCCATGATTAGCTCCTCCTCTCCCGATAAATGCTTCTGACCTCATCCACGAACGCGATCGGCACCTCCAGCGTCACAACGGTGGTACGGTCTGCCTTTTTCGTGTTGACAATCCGCTTGATCACGCCGTCGCACACTCTCTTGCCGCTGCGGTCAGCAGCTCCTACCACATCCCCTACCTGGAAGGTATAGTTATATTCATACGGGAAAGCCACGCTCCCCACCTCATCCGAATAGGATTTGTTCAGGACAAAGACAGCCAGGCCGGAACAGGCCGGGATGCAGCTGCCGCAGCCCGTGCACTTCCCCCATGTCACGCAGGGAAGCTCGGAGATATTTTCCCCGATTGTAATCGCGTGGAACGGGCAGGAGGATTCACACGGATTGCAGGGAATCTTCTCCACACACTCACAGACGGCTACCGGTCCCTGTTTCATACGCTCTTCACTGGGATATTTTCCGATTTCCTTCAGATATTCTGTCGTAAGTACTCCTGATGCGCTTAAGCTCATCCTACCTCACCTCTTCTTTCCATATATTCCGCATAAGCATGAAGCTGATGCTCCTTGGCCTGCGTGCGCTCTGCTCCGTGTGCGCCCTCGCGCAGTCCCTTTAAGCGCTCCCATGCAGCTTCCTGCAGTGCGTCTGCCTCCTTCTCGTCCAGATATCCCAGAGACGCCGCGATCGCTGTCCCTGCAAGCTTGCCTTCCTCGATCGCCGTGTTGGCCTCCTCCACGCCCGTGGAGTCGCCTGCGATGTAGATTCCGGGCACTGTCGTCTCCATATGTTCATTGTGGATTGGTGCCCAGCCGCCCAGGAAACGGTCGAAGGTGAGCTGGCAGCCCGCCATATGTGCAAGGCCAGTGAGAGGCTTTAAACCTGCCGCAATGGCAATCGTGTCTACCTCGATCGTCTTTTCCGTTCCGGGAATGGTTGACCAGTCCGGATTCACCTTCGCGATGACTGCCTCGCTCACTCTCTCTTTTCCGTGAGCCTCCAGCACCGTGTAACCGGTATAGATCGGGATACCTTCCCTCGTCAGCTTGGAGGCGTGTACCGCGTATCCGTTGATCTTGGGAAGGGCTTCCACAATCCCCTCGATCTCAGCGCCGGCCTGCATCAGCTGATAGGATACGATCAAGCCTACGTTCCCGGAGCCGATGGTGAGAACCTTCTTGCCGGGAAGCACCCGGTGGAAATTGATCATTGTCTGCGCTGCGCCTGCCCCCATCACGCCCGGCAGCGTCCATCCCGGGAAGCGCACGGCATTCTCCGATGCTCCGGTAGCGATCACGATCTTCTTCGGCTCCACCAGGATCATCTTGTGCTCATTAAAGCCTGTCTTGCGATCCACAGCCACCCGCAGATTGTCATAGATCCCGATAGCTAAGCTGTCCAGCCAGATCTCCACACCCAGCTCCTCGCATTTCTCCAAGAGCTCCCTGCCAATATCGATGCCGCGGACACCTGCCCGGTGCATACTGGAGCCGAAGAATTTATGTATCTGTTTGAAGAGCTGTCCCCCCGCCTTCTCGTTGGCGTCGATGACAAGCACCTTCACCCCCGCCGATGCCGCCTCGATGGCAGCAGACAAGCCGGCCGGGCCTCCTCCGATTACGAGCAAATCACATGTCTTCAATTCTCATCCCTCCAAACTCCCAGCCCATCTTGGACTTCAATTTTCATCCCGTCTTCCACCGGGGTGATACAGGTGCGCACGTTGGGAATCCCGTTCACGGTCATCATACAGTCCGTGCACTGCCCGATACCGCAGAACAGCCCGCGGGGCTCGTGGCGCTTTCTCGTATAGCGGTTGACGATGATCCCGTTCGCCAGCAGCGCCGCCAGTATCATTTCTCCCTTTCTAGCCTTCAATTCCTTGCCGTCCACAGTGATTGTCACCATGGGCGCTTCCTCCAGTTTTCCCAAAACCGGATGCGACTCTACTCTCATGTAAAGACCTCCTCTACCATTTATATATCCATTGTCTTTGGATCCAGATCAATGACTCGCCGGAATTCATTCATTTGATCAACGGCTTCCATATCCTCCGGCGCCAGCGAGAAGTGGAATATATCCGCGTTCGACGCAATCCGATGCTGCTTCACCGACTTCGGTATAACCACAAGCCCCTTCTGCAGTTCCCAGCGGAGCATAATCTGCGCCTCGCTTCTCCCATACTTTTCTGCAAGGCGGACAAGGGTCGGATGATCCAGGTATTTGCATCTGCCAAGCGGCGCGTAGGCCTCCACCACAATCTGGTTTTTCTGGCAAAAATCCACTGTATCCTTCTCAAAATACGCTGGATGGCACTCAATCTGGTTCACGGCGGGAAGTACGCCGGAAATCTCCATAATCCGCTTGATATAGGAGACGCTGCAGTTGCAGACACCCACAGATTTCACTTTTCCTGTCTCCTTAAGCCTGGCCATTTCCTCCCAAACCCGGTCAAAGCACTCCCGCACCGGCCAGTGGATCATATACATGTCCACATAATCCAGCTGGAGCTTCTTTAAACTCCTGTCCAGGGCTCCTTCCACGTCGCCGCTCTTCTGCTCGTCCGTCCAGATCTTCGTCGTGACAAACAGCTCTTCCCTCGGCACATGAAGCATTTGGAGTCCCCGGCCCACGGCTTCCTCATTGTGATAGTAGGAAGCTGTATCAAAAAGACGGTATCCGGCCTCATAGGCATAGCGGATGGCATTCTCCGCCTCGTTCTCTCCCTCAGACCGGAACAGCCCCAGCCCGATTACCGGTATCTGCCTCCCGTCGTTTAACTTGACTGCCCTCTCCATCCTGAAACCCTCCCTTTAAGCACGTACAGGGGAATCAGCATATGCCCGATTCCCCCGTACTGCATGTCAGAATCCTAGTCTTCCTCTTGTAGCAACATGCTTGAATTCTGCTATTTTTTGCCCAGTACTTTCAGCGCAGCCTGATGGATCGCCTCCATCGCCGCATACCGGAAATTGTTCTGTTCTAAAACATTGACTCCAACAATCGTGGATCCGCCTGGCGAGCAGACTGCGTCTTTGATCTGGCCGGGATGACGGTCATGCTCCAGCACCATCGCCGCGCCGCCGTACACGCCTCTCGCCACATAATCCACAGCCTGGTCTCTCGGCATTCCCATCAGCACCATGCCGTCCGCCATCGCCTCGATAAACATCGCGGTGAAAGCCGGCGTACACCCGCTGGCGGTACTTGCCAGATCCACCATCTTCTCCGCCATCAGTTCAAAGGTTCCCGCTGCTTTCATCATCTCGCTGATTTTCTGGAATTCCTGCGCGGAGCGCTCGTCTCCCACTGCGCAGGACATAAGCCCGCATCCAAGAAACGCGTAGACGGTCGGCAGCACTCTGACAATCGGCAGTCCCTTCAGCTGATCTCCCAGCATCTTCCGGATGTCCTCCAGCAGCACACCGGCTGCAATCGGGACAAGAACCTTCTCTTCTCCTCGCCTGAGGGCATCTTCCAGGACTGGTCTGATCTCTTCCAGCACACCCGGGAGGATGAACACCTTCACACTGACAACCACATATTTGCCAAATTTGGCTGCCTCCACATTATTCTGCGCGCACACACATCCGTGCTCCTGTGCGAACTTCTCCGCCTTCTCCTGTATACCATCCGATACACAGATATCTCCGGCGGGAAGCTCTTTCAGAGCCGCCAGCGCCATCGCGGAACCCATGTTTCCAATTCCGATAAAGGATATTTTATCCATGAAAATCCCTCCTGGATCTCAATGCAATGATGATTTTAAGCGGCATACGCTTTCTTTACTGTGCCTGTCTCCAAACGCCGTCGGAAACGACCTGCTGTACGATCGTAGCTGCGGTGTTGTCTCCGTTCTCGTCGATATCAATGTCAACCATGATGCCTTCATAGGTCTCGTTTTCCTTGATCCAGTCCACAAGCTCCTGTCCAGTCAGGTCAGCTGCCTCCTCATTGGAAAGCACATCTGCCATCATGCAAACAACGTCGTAAGCGCCTGCAGCCCACTCGCCGGGATCCACATCGGCCAGCTCTACATAGTTGTTGATGAAGTCAAGCTTTTCGCCCTCAGCATGCTCCTTGTCCGCCACAAAGCTGGATACGGAGATGAAGCCCTCTGCCACGTCAGCGCCAGCAATCTCAATCAGCTGAGGATTGGAGCATCCTGCGGAAGAGTAACGGCCGTAATCCTCCCAGCCAAGGGAAGCTGCCTGCTTGATGAACAGGGCGGCCGGGCTGTACTCAGAGAAGAAGAACACGCAGTCAGCGCCTGCGCTGCGGAAGTTGGTGATATGGGCGGCGAAATCCTTCTCTGTCTCAGGCTGGATCTGCGCGCTCTCCACAACATCGATATCATAGTTATCTTTCAGGAACTGGGTTGCCAGCTGGAAGTTGGTCGTGTCGGTCTCGGCTGTGGTGTAGAAAATCGCCGGTTTTGTATAGCCAGCCTCTACAGCTGCCGCTACCAGCTGCTCGGTCTGTGCGGAATCCTTCACGCATATTCTCATGTACATTGTGAAGCCCTGGTTTGTCATGAAATCTGCCGTGTTAACGCCAGATACCAGAGGGATCCCTGCCGCTTCCAGAGCCGGATAAGCTGCCTGGGAGCATCCGCTGGAGTTGGAGGCAACGACAAAACGGTAATTGCCGTCAGCCGCAATCTTCTCACCGCAGATAACCGCCTGGTTCGTGTTGGCCTGATCGTCAAACACATCATACTCCAGCATCTTGCCATTGACGCCGCCAGCTGCATTGATTGCTTCAACAGCCAGCTTCACGCCGTTGTCCTGCTGTGCGCCGGTAGCCGCCGCGTCTCCAGTCATAGGGGACATCAGGGCAAAGCGGATTGTCTCCGAATCCGAAGCAGCCTCTTCGCCGCCTTCCTCTTCTGCCGCCGCATCTGCGGAAGTATCCGCTGCCGCGTCATCGGAAGAGCTGCTGCATCCTACCATCGCCAGTGCAAGGGATGCTACCAACAAGGAGCACACAACCTTCTTCATCCTGTTTTTCATAAACATTCCTCCTTTAAAAATTATATAGTTTTGCCAGGGGAACCCGGGAATCCAGGCTCCCCGTATGCACATCCGCAGGGCGCTATGCGCCTAAGTACGCCTTCTTCACATCCTCGCTGTTCAGAAGGGCTTCCGCACTGTCATGGCCGATGATCTCGCCGACCTCCAGGATATACCCAGTATCTGCGATTTTCAGAGCCTGGCGTGCGTTCTGCTCCACCAGGAAGATCGTCGTCCCCTCCGCGTGAACCTCATCGATAATCTTGAATACTTCCTCCACCACAAGGGGCGCAAGCCCCATGGAAGGCTCGTCCAGCAGAAGCAGCTTCGGCTTGGACATCAGTGCCCGGCTGATCGCAAGCATCTGCTGCTCGCCTCCGGATAGAAGCCCGGCCTTCTGATTTCTGCGCTCTTCCAGACGCGGGAACCAGCGGTAATATTTTTCGATGTCTTTCTCCACATCCTTATCCTTGCGTACAAAAGCTCCCATGCGCAAATTTTCATGCACAGTCTGTCTTGGGAACACTCTACGCCCCTCCGGGCAATGGGAGATTCCCAGATGTACGATCTGGTCAGTCGAACAGTTGGTGATATCCTTCCCGTTGAAGATAATTCTTCCGGACGCCGGTTTATGAAGCCCAGACAAAGCTTTCAGGAGCGTTGTCTTACCAGCTCCGTTGGAGCCGATCAGCGTGGTGAGCTGTCCCTCTTCTGCCTGCAGGGAAATATTGGAAAGAGCCGTAATTTCTCCATATTTTACAACCAGGTTTTCTACTTCCAGTAACATTACTTCTCTTCCTCCTTTCCCAGATAAGCCTCAATAACCTCCGGATTTGAGGAGACCTCAGACGGTGTACCAACCATCAGCAATTTACCAAAGTTCAGCACCGCGATCCGGTCACACAGATTCATCATAAACTTCATATTGTGCTCGATGACAAGCACTGCCGGGCCGCGCTTGCGGATCCTCTTTATCAGCTCCATCAGATCCATCGTCTCCTGCTCGTTCATACCAGCGGTCGGCTCATCCAACAGGATCAGCTTCGGATCGCTGGCCAGTGCCCGCCCGATCTCCACAAGACGCTGGGTACCATAGGGAAGTCCTCCGGCAAAGTCGTCGGCATACTTCTCAATTCCGAGGAACTCCATGATTTCCTCGCATTTCTTCCTCGCCTTCTCCTCCTCTGCCTTCTGGCGCCTGGTCTGAAGAATAATATCTGCGAGATTGGTCTTGATCAGCTTATGCATTCCCACCTTCAGGTTCTCCACCACGGTCATGTCGCCGAAGACACGGATATTCTGGAAGGTTCTGGCCAGTCCGTTAATACAGTATTCATTCGTCGTCTTGTGTGTATAATTTTCACCGCAAAATTCCACTTCTCCGGAGCTCGGCTTGGAGAATCCGGACACCGCGTTGAACAGGGTCGTCTTGCCGGCTCCGTTTGGCCCGATCAGCCCGAAAATCTCGTCGTCCTGAATATCTAAAGTCACATCATCCAGGGCTTTTAATCCGGCGAAGTTTTTGCATATATGCTCCATCTTTAATATCGATGCCATCATTTCACCTTCCTACTCATTTATTTTCGTTTTTACCGCCCTTTTTCCTGATCAGTGACACGACCTTATCCCATACGCCGCCTCGTCCCAGAAGTCCTTTCGGTGCGAACAGCATCAGGATAACCATCATAACACCCATGATCAGCAGACGGTATTCATAAGCCGCCCTGGATACCTCCGGTACAATCGTAAGGATGCCAGCTCCCAGTATGGATCCTGGCAGGCTTCCCAGTCCTCCCAGAATCGCCATCTGCAGCTCCAGCAAAGATTCGTCCGTCGTATAAACGGTAGGCGAAATGAAAGTGGTGAAATGTGCCATCAGTGCTCCTGCAATGCCAGTGAAGAAAGATGCGATCACGAAACAGTTCAGCTTAAATTTCTTCACGTCGATTCCCGCATAGGAGGCCGCGATAGAATCATCACGCAGCGCCATGTAGGCACGTCCATATTTGGATTTTGTAATACGCTTGATTGCTATGTAGCAAATCACAAGGATCAGCAGGCAGAAGTAATACATGGAAGCCGGTGTATCCAGCACAAATCCGAAAAATTCCGGTCTGGAGGTACGGAACCCGAAGGAACCGTTTGTCACCGCATACCAGTTCTGGAAAACCTTTCTGCATATCTCACTGAATCCGATAGTGATCAGTGTTAAATAGTCGAAGGAAGAATAGCGGCACAGCATTCCGAGTAATGCCCCGAACAGTGCGGAAAACAATCCTCCGGCAAGGAAAGACAAAATAAATGGCACATGCAGCGTCGTGAACAGGATCGCCGAGCAATAGGAACCCAATCCCACAAATGCCGCCCGCCCGAAATCCAGCTGGCCGGAATAACCGACAATCAAGTTGATGGACAGGGCAATAATGCTGTAGATCATCACGTTGCACAGCACTCGCAGCATATAGGAATTCGTCACAACGAACGGTACAAGGAGTACAGCTACCATAAAGACGATAAAAATGATAAATTTCTTATCTAACTTCTTCATACTTTTATCCCCCTTATATCTTCTCTGCGCCCTGAGCCGGGAACATTCCCTGCGGGCGGATGATGATGAAGGCGATAAAAATTGCCCATACAAACGCGTCCCTGTATGTGGAAGAAATATAGGCGGATACCATCGTCTCAGCAAGGCCAAGCACCATAGCTCCTACGATAGCGCCTTTCAGGCTGCCGATGCCTCCCCAGATACTTGCCATCCAAGCTTTCATAGTTCCGTAGGCAAATCCAATCCCCATAAAGATGAACTGATAATACTGGCAGAACAGCAGGCCGCCGATAACGCCGAGAGCTGCTCCCAGTCCATATACAATTGCAATCACCCTATTTACCGGAATTCCCATCAGCGCAGCCGTCTCAATATTCTGGGAAATACAGATGATTCCCTGTCCCCACTTGGTATACTTCAAAGCCAGGGAAATGATTACCATCAGCGCAACCGCAATGATAAACAGGTAAATCTGCAGGGTTCCAATGACAACGCCGCCCACGTCAATGCTCCCCGCCTTGAAAATCCCAAGGTCGAAAGAAAATGTCTCAGCCCCCCAGATCAGCTGGATGACGTTTCGCATAATGTATGCGATACCGACAGCAGAGATCGTCGGAGCGACACGCCCGGAATTACGCAGCGGCCTGTAGGCAAAACGCTCAACGCCCACATTCAGGATAAAGCCAACGCAGCAGCCAATCAGGATCGCCAAGATCGGGTTCATCCCGCCAAGCAGTGAAAATGTCACAAAGCATCCCACCGCATACACATCTCCATGTGCAAAATTCAGTTTTTCCAATACGCCGTACACCATGTTATAGCCGATCGCCAACAAGGCATACACAGCCCCAACACTCAAAGCATTAATCAAATGCTGCAAAAACAAAGCTACTCATCTCCTTCTCAGTTTGACAAAATAATGATAGCCCTCTGTCATTTCTTTGATTACCATTAATTGCCTAAACATCGTAAACACCTTTCTCCTCTCTAGCCCTCCAAAAACATTATCCAAAAAAGTCCGGATACTGCTTCGGGACAATCGCCCGGGCAACCATATGGGCCAGCCCGATAAAATCAAATACTGGAAT
>CALWMI010000094.1 GCA_944381745.1 uncultured Lachnospiraceae bacterium
CTTCTGATCGCCTGCGGGGCAGGCCTGTGCCTGGCAGCCGCTGCCTTGTCGGCGGCGCTTAGCCGGTACCAGCACACCAGCGCCCAGCGCCCGCCAGACCAGTATGCAGGAGAGATCCCACAGGTGCGAAGCGCCTCCGACCGGGACGGGGACGGTGTGGACGACCAGACGGATATCCTGCAGGGGGCTCTCCAGTATGTGTCCGGCAGGCCCAAATACAAGAGCCGGTACTATGAGACGGGCTACCCGGACGACGGGTACGGCGTGTGCACGGATGTGGTGGCGCAGGCGATGAAGGGCGCAGGGTATGACCTGATGGAGCTGGTGGCGGCGGACATCGCCGCGCATCCGGAGGATTACGAGGTGCCTGAGCCGGACAGCCGGATTGATTTCCGGAGGGTGCGGAACCTGCAGGTATACTTTGCCCGCACAGCGGCCAGCCTCACCACGGATCCCTTTGCTGTGGAGGAGTGGCAGGGAGGAGATATCGTCCTGTTCAAGAGCCACATGGGGATCGTCTCCGATCGCCGGAACGAGCGGGGCGTCCCCTATGTGATCCACCACAATGACCCGTGGCAGAAGGCCTACGAGGAGGATATCCTGGAGGACAGGGATGATATTACCGGCCATTACCGGGTGGGGGAGGCCGGAGGGTGAGGAAGGAATGCCCAAGGGGCGTGTCCCAGGACGGGAGGAGCCAGAAATTGTCAGGAGATTTCCTGCGTTCCTGGCTCTTTTCCTGTTTTACAGAAATTTTACACATAGATGCCTTGAATTTTACAGTTTTCAATTATGATGATACTGGATTTTTATACCCTCGAAGAGACGCGGAAAGATGGAAGAAGCCAAAAATTCGAGGGAGATACACCGGTTTTGGAAAAGGAAAGCCGTATTCTATAGACAGGAGGGGGAGTGCCGTATGGGAGAGGAGCATGCGATTGTCCGCCAGGTGGACGAGGCGAAGGCGGATATGGAGGCCGCAGACCGGCTGATACGGGAATATCTGCCATTTATCAAGGCAGAGACGGCAAAGTTCCTGCACCGGCCGCCCAGGGAGGGCGAGGACGATGAGCTGAGCATTGCCATGATTGCGTTTCACGAGGCGGTGAGAGGATACAGCCGGGGGAGAGGCAGCTTTCTGAAGTATGCTGCGGTGGTGATCAGGAGCCGCCTGGTGGATTACGCCAGGCGGGAGGCGAGGCATGGAGGCCATGTGTCGCTGGACGCGCCGGCAGGAGAGCATGACGGGGCAGTGGGAGACACTCTCCAGGGCGGGGAAGACCACGGGGAGGAGATCACGCTGCGGGACGCCACGCGGGAAGAAATCGAGGAGCTGTCCAGACAGATGCAGGCGTTCGGCGTGAGCCTTACGGATGTGGCGGAGAACTGCCCGCGCCAGGAGAGGACGCTGGAGGCTTGCCGCAGGGCTCTGCGCTTTGCGAAGGAGACCGAAGGGCTGCTGGAGGAATTTGTGCGGATGAAAAGGCTGCCGGTGGCAAGGCTGGCGGAGGGGAGCGGGGTCAGCCGCAAGGTGCTGGAACGGCACCGGAAGTACCTGGTGGCACTGCTTCTGATCTGGACGAACGGCTATGAGATTATTCGTGGACATTTAAAACAGGTGATGAGAGGAGGCGCTGCAAAATGAAATATATTGTGATGGAATGCCATATGAGCTATGCAGTTCTCCTTGATGAGGAAGGACGTTTCCGGAAGGCGGCGAACCTTCATTATGAGACAGGAGAGACGGTGACAAATCCGGTGCTGATGCAGGAGGATGAGAGAAAATCCCTGTCCCCGGCCCGCATGGCCAGGCGGGGAGCGGCGGCTGCGGCCGCTTGCCTGCTGCTGTTCCTGCTTGCCGGCGGCTATTACCGCAGCTACCTGGCACCCTATACCTCGATCCTGCTGGCCATCAATCCATCGGTGGAGATGGAGCTGAACCGGCAGGGAACCGTGGTAGGCCTGGACGGGGCCAACGAGGATGGCCACAGGCTTCTGGAAGGATACAGCGGCCGGGGGAAGGATAAGGTGACGGTGACGGATGAGCTGATCGACCGGGCGATTGATATGGGCTTCCTGTCTGAGGGCGGAACCGTGAGCTTCTCCATCGACACGCCGGATGAGGCGCTGTTCCAGGAGTACGGCCTGGAGCTGCGCACAGAGGTAACCCGGCATCTGGAAGGGCGGATGCGCGTAGTGATCGAGATTACCAGTGCCCAGGAGAGCGGGACAGAGGCGCCGGAGCCGGTAGCCGAGCCGGAGCCAGTATCAGAGCCAGCCCCGCCAGCCGAGCCTGAACCGGAACAGCCGCAGCCAGTGTCGGAGCCGGTATACGGAGATTCCGCATATGGGGACTCCGGGTATGGAGACGACGGAACAAGCGATTACGGGACAGGGGATGATGGAGACAGCGGCTATGGGACAGCGGACGGCGGAGACAGCGGCTATCAGGAGGCAGCGCCTGTCCCGCAGGAAGCGGTGCAGCCCGCAGCGCCTCCTGCAGGAACAAGCGATTATGGGACAGTGGACGGCGGAGACAGCGGCTACGGGACAGCGGATGACGGAGACAGCGGCTATGACGGCGGGGATTCCGGGTATGATGGAGGGGATTCCGGATATGACGGCTGAAAAAAATAAAAAAAAGTTCCGAGACACCCCACTTTTGAAAAAAGCGCCCCGTAATCTATGGATGTAAAACAAAAAAGAAAGCGGGAGACGCCGGAACTGGCGGCATACCGTAGAAAAAGGAGAAAAGGAGAGAACGATTATGAAGATGAGAAGAACATTATATGCGGCGGTATCTTCCCTGGCAGTGATGGGGGCTGTCCTTCTGACCGGCTGCGGCGCAGAGCAGGCAGCGTCGGGGACATCCTTGGCGGAGACGGGGTTTTTGACCCTGAGCGTGAACCCAGAAATCGCAATCACGTACAACAAGGAGGGGCTGGTTACAGACCTGGACGGAAGAAATGCGGACGGCGACCAGATTGTGGCGGGATACCCGGATTATATCGGCAAAGACTGCAAGACGGTCCTGGCGGATCTGGTGAGGGAGATCCATCAAAACGGATACTTTGTGGAAGACATTGACGGCAATGAAAAAAACATTGTCCTGCAGATTGAGCCAGGTTCCGTGCTTCCAAGAGAAGATTTCCTGGAGGAGGTGAGCGCCAGCACCCAGGCGGCAGTGATGGAGCTGGATATGACTTCCGGGATTGTGACGATCGACGAAGTGGATTATGACCCTCACTATACGGCAGAGGGGTACATCACCCTGGAGAAGGCACAGGAAATTGCTCTGGCCCAGGCAGGGGTGGCAGCGGCAGACGCCAGGTTTGAGGAGAAGGAATTTGACCTGGACGACGGAACCCCGGTGTATGAGCTGGAATTCTACGCGGGCGGGAACCAGTATGAGTACGACGTAGATGCAGCCACCGGAAAAGTGATCCGCGCGGAGCACGAGGGAGGCTATGCGGACACGGACTATGGCCCGGATAACGACGGAATAACGGACTATGCGGACACAGACTACGGCCCGAATAACGACGGGGTGACGGACTACGCAGATACAGACTATGGCCCGGATAACGACGGAATAACGGACTACGCGGACACAGACTACGGCCCGAATAACGACGGGGTGACGGACTACGCAGATACAGACTATGGCCCGAATAACGACGGGGTGACGGACTACGCAGATACAGACTACGGCCCGAATAACGACGGGGTGACGGACTACGCGGATACAGACTACGGCCCGAATAACGACGGGGTGACGGACTACAGCGATACGGATTACAGCCCGGCGCCCGCACCCACACCGGAACCAGCGCCCACACCGGCTCCTACCCCTGCCCCTACCCCTGCCCCGGCTCCTACCCCTGCCCCGGTTCCTTCTGGCGACAGCGGCTATGACGGCGGCAGTGATTACGGCGGAGGCGACAGCGGCTATGATGGAGGCGACAGCGGGTATGACGGAGGCGACAGCGGCTACGATGACTGAGCAGCACAGATCTCTGTGAGAGGATAGCGTCGGTGTACCAAGATGTATTGCCCCTTGTACACCAGCGCTAAGAAAAGGCGAAGACAAGGAAGCGAGCGCGGGATGCCGTGAGGCATCCTGCGCCGGAGGTTTCCCCGGCAGGACAGGAAACCGCCATCAGGAGGAACGGCACATGAAGAGATTATCCGCAAAATTCTATGACCATGGGAGCAAGCTCTTGGTTGCGGCGGCCAGCACAGCCGTCCTGCTCCTGCTGCTGTTTCTCCTGGAAGGGCTGCAGGGAGAGGCGTCCAGCCACAGGCCGGCGGGGGAGGAGGCGGAATATGCCTCCCGCCTGTTCGACAGCAGCCGTGTCCACACGCTGGACATACAGATGGAGGACTGGAAGGCGTTTATCCAGGAGGCGGGGGAAGAGCGCTACACGGCCTGCACAGTGGTGATTGACGGGGAGCGGTTCCCGGGAACCGGCATCCGGGCGAAGGGGAATAATTCCCTGCGGCTGACGGAGAAGTACGGCCTTCCCCGCTACAGCCTGAAGCTGGAGTTTGACCGGTACAAGGACGGCGGCAATTACTACGGGCTGGATAAATTTTCCCTGGATTCCTCCTTCCAGGACAACAGCTATCTGAAAACCTTCCTCACTTACGACATGATGGACTTCATGGGAGTCCCCTCCCCGCTGTGCAGCTATGTGCAGGTGAGCGTGAACGGGAAGCCCTGGGGGCTATTCCTGGCCATCGAGGAGCCGGAGGAGGCCTTCGCCCGGAGGGTGTTTGGGGAGGATCACGGACAGCTTTATAAACCGGACTACCGCTCCCTGGCGGATGAGAATGCAGACGTGGCCCTGCGGTATACCGGGGAAGATCCTGCTGGGTACGGCAATATTTTCCACAAGGCAAAATTTCCCGTGACGGCGGCGGACCAGGAGCGGCTGATCGGGGCGCTGAAAACCCTCCACGAGGGGGAAAACCTGGAGAGTGCGATCCATGTGGACGAGGTGCTGCGGTACTTCGCGGTGCAGGTGTTCGTGATGAATTGGGACAGCTATCTGGGCAGGACGGGGCACAATTATTTTCTCTATGAGAAGGACGGGATTCTGAGCATCCTGCCCTGGGACTATAACCTGGCCTATGGGACCTATGCCCTGGGCATGTCCGAGCCCATCCGCGATCCGTATATTCTAGTGAATTATCCGATTGTGACGCCAGCGGAGGGAGAGGTTATGAAAAACCGCCCGCTGTACCACAACCTGATGAAAGTGGAGGAGCACTTCCAGGCGTATCTGGGGTATTTTGACCAGCTGCTGGAGGGGTACTTCGAGAGCGGATATTTCAGCTCCTTCCTCCGGGAGACGGCGGAGATGATCGCGCCCTATGTGGCGGAGGATCCCACAGCCTTCTGCTCCTACGAGAGCCATCTGCTGGCGGTGGACGTCCTGGAGAGGCTCTGCCTCCTGCGGGCGGAGAGCGTCCAGGGGCAGCTGGAGGGAACCGTCCCGGCGACACTGCGGGAGAGGCAGGAACGTCCTGGGGATGGGGTGGATACCGGAGATATCCGGATAGAAGACCTGGGGGATTTCGAAGATCTGGAGACGGCCGGGGAAAGGAACCGGATAAATTTGGAGGATTATTAAAAAATCCAAAAAAATCAAAACCATAAACGGGAAAACGGGATATTTTTGCGAAAAAGGCAGAGGCAATTCGGGAAATATCCCGCTTTTTTTGTGGGGAGAATTCCGTAGAGCTTGCAATCCGCCCTGGAGAAAGATATAATTTAACTGTTTGTACATGGATGTTAGATCGGCAGATAGGAGGATGAAGGATCATGATACAGTTATCCAAGGGTGGTGCCTGGCTCCTGAACGGCACAGAGATTGTGGAGGATACGCCGGAGAGCGGCGCGCTGCTGCAGCAGAAGTTGGGGAGGATCCCGACGAAGGAGGAGGGGACAGGGCAGACCATCGCCTGCAGGATCCTGGAGGCGCACAATACCTCTGGGAGCAGGAAGCTTTTGAAGCTCAAGTTTGACAAGCTTACCTCCCACGACATTACGTTTGTGGGGATTATACAGACGGCGAGGGCGTCGGGCCTTGAGAAGTTCCCGATCCCCTATGTGCTGACCAACTGCCATAACAGCCTTTGCGCGGTGGGAGGGACCATCAATGAGGATGACCATATGTTTGGGCTGTCCTGCGCGAAGCGCTACGGGGGAGTTTATGTGCCGCCGCACCAGGCGGTGATCCATCAGTTTGCCAGGGAGATGCTGGCGGGCTGCGGGAAGATGATCCTGGGCTCAGACAGCCATACCCGCTATGGCGCCCTGGGGACGATGGCCATCGGCGAGGGCGGCGGCGAGCTGGTAAAGCAGCTGCTGAACAAGACATACGACGTGAAGATGCCGGAGATCGTGGGCGTCTACCTGACGGGAGCGCCGGCGAAGGGCGTGGGGCCGCAGGACGTGGCGCTGGCGATTATCGGCGAGGTGTTCGCCAACGGTTATGTGAAGAACAAGGTGATGGAATTTGTGGGGCCCGGCGTGTCGAACCTGAGCGCGGATTTCCGTATCGGCATCGATGTGATGACCACGGAGACCACCTGCCTGTCCTCGATCTGGAGAACCGATGAGAAGATCGAGGAGTATTTCGACATCCACGGCCGCAGGGAGGAGTATGAGGAGCTGAACCCTGGGGAGGCGGCGTACTATGACGGCATGGTTACGGTGGATCTTGGCCGCATCAAGCCAATGATCGCCATGCCCTTCCATCCCAGCAACACGTACACGATCCAGGAGCTGAACGCCAACCTGTTGGATATCCTGGACGACTGCGAGAAGCGGGCGCAGGTGAGCCTGGACGGGGCGGTGGACTTCTCCCTGAAGGATAAGGTGCGGGATGGGCGGCTCTATGTTGACCAGGGAATTATCGCTGGCTGTGCCGGCGGCGGCTTCGAGAATATCTGTGACGCTGCGGATATCCTCAGGGGGAAGAGCATCGGCGCGGACGAGTTCACGCTGAGCGTCTACCCGGCCAGCACGCCGGTTTTCATGGAGCTGGTGCGCAACGGCTCTGTGGCGGCGCTGATGGAGACGGGAGCCATTGTGAAGACCGCCTTCTGCGGGCCGTGCTTCGGCGCAGGGGATACGCCGGCCAACAACGGCTTCAGCATCCGCCATTCCACCAGGAACTTCCCGAATCGGGAGGGATCCAAGCTGCAGAGCGGCCAGATCGCGTCGGTCGCCCTGATGGATGCCCGCTCCATCGCGGCCACGGCAGCCAACAAGGGCTATCTGACAGCGGCCACAGATCTGGATGTGGAGTACCGGGGGCCGAAGTATTTCTTCGACAAGAAAATATATGAGAACCGGATTTTTGACAGCAAGGGCGTGGCGGATCCCACCGTGGAGATCAAATTCGGGCCGAATATCAAGGACTGGCCGGCGATGCCGGCGCTCCCGGACAACCTGGTGCTGCAGGTGGTGTCGGAGATCCATGATCCAGTGACCACCACGGATGAGCTGATCCCGTCCGGAGAAACCTCCTCCTACCGCTCCAACCCGCTGGGGCTGGCGGAGTTTACCCTGTCCAGGAAGGATCCCCTCTATGTGGGGAGGGCCAAGGCAATCCAGAAGGCGCAGAAGGCGGTGGAGGCCCATACCTGCCCGCTGGAGGCTGTGCCGGAGCTGAAGGCGGTGATGGCTGCCATCCAGGAGGACTACCCGGAGGTGGGCAAAGGCAACGTGGGCTTTGGCTCCACGATCTTCGCCGTGAAGCCGGGAGACGGCTCCGCCAGGGAGCAGGCGGCCTCCTGCCAGAAGGTGCTGGGGGGCTGGGCCAACATTGCCAACGAGTACGCGACGAAGCGCTACCGCTCGAATTTGATCAACTGGGGCATGCTGCCGTTTTTGATCGGGGAGGGGGAGCTTCCCTTCCAGAACCTGGATTATCTCTTCTTCCCGGGTATCCGGGAGGCTGTGGCCCAGAAGAAGGATGCGTTTACCGCCTACGTGGTGAGGGATGGGAAGCTGTATCCATTCGGGCTGCGGCTGGGAGATCTGACGGACGACGAGCGCAGCATCATTTTGAAAGGCTGTCTCATCAATTACAACCGAGACGAGTGACAAAGAGGGGGAGTAAATCCTGGAACCAGGTGAAAACCGGAGGATTTCCTGTGGGATAGAGATGCATGGACAGAGAGGATAGAAGAGGGAGGCGGAGGCTGCCCGGGCCGCGCGGCGAGGCGCCTGAGGACAGGCGGACGCGCAGGGCGGACGGCTTCCGCCGGGAGAGAGAAATAGGAGAGCGGGATGGCTTCCGCCGGGACAGAGAGAGGGGGGAGCGGGACGGCTTCCGCCGGCGCCGCAGGCCGGATGCGCGGGTTCGCCGCAGGCGGATGAAGCGCAGGAGGCCGGACCGGGAGCGCAGGGGCAACCTGCTGTTTTTCGGGCTCCAGGTGCTGATGCTCACCGCGCTGGTGGCCTGCGGCGTGATCTTCTACAACCGCTTCGGCGTGCGGATTATAGAGCTGTACCGGGAGGCGAAGGAGGCGGTGGAGAGCAGCGACGAGTCGGTGTTCCGCTCGTCTTTGACCACCCTGATCTACGACCGGGACGGGGGGACCATCAGCACGCTTCGGGGGGATAAGGACGCGTACTATCTGACCTCGGAGGAGATCCCGGACTATGTGAAGGAAGCCTTTGTCAGCATTGAGGATAAGCGGTTCTACCAGCACGGGGGCTATGACCTTTTGGCCATCGGGCGCGCGGTGCTGTCCCTCATGCAGAAGTCGGCGATCACCCAGGGCGGGAGCACCATCACCCAGCAGCTGGCGCGGAATATTTTCCTGACCCATACGGTGCGCTGGGAGAGGAAGATTGAAGAGATCTTTATCGCCATGCGCCTGGAGGATAAGTATTCCAAGGATGAGATACTGGAGTACTATATCAACAACATCTACTATGCCAACGGCTACTACGGCATCCAGGCGGCCAGCAGGGGCTACTTCGGAAGGGATGTGTCGGAGCTCACCCTCTCAGAGACCGCCTTCCTGTGCGCGATCCCCAACAGCCCCACAAGGTATGACCCCAGAGTCAGCCCGGAGAATACGCTGGAGAGGCGGGACCGCATCCTGGAGGAGATGCTGGAGGATGAGGTGATCGGCCAGGCAGAGTACGAGGAAGCCTTATCCCAGGAGATCGTGCTCACCGAGCCGGAGGAGGAGCCCTCTGGGGGCTATATGGAATCCTACGCTGTGAACTGTGCCGTGAAGGAGCTGATGAAGAAGCAGGGCTTTGAATTCCAGTACGCCTTTGCCAGCGACGAGGAGAGGGCGCAGTACGATGAAGAGTACGGGGCTGTGTACGAGGAATGCCTGAACATGCTGCGGGCCGGAGGTTACCGGGTGTACACCTCCCTGGATCCGGAGAAGCAGGAGCTTTTGCAGGCCAGCGTTGACGAGACGCTGGAGGGCTTTGTCAACCGGGGAACCAACGGGGTGCTGGATATGCAGGGGGCGGCCGTGTGCATTGACAATGCCACCGGACAGGTGGCGGCGATCGTGGGCGGAAGGACAGAGGAGGATGTGGACGCCAGCCTCAACCGCGCCTACCAGAGCCCTAGGCAGCCGGGAAGCACGATCAAGCCCCTTGTGGTCTATACCCCGGCGCTGGAGCAGGGCTACACAGCGGACTCCACCGTGACTGACCAGAAGCTGGAGGATGGGCCGTCCAACTCCAACGGCCGCTATTATGGGCAGGTGAAGCTGTCCTATGCAGTGGAGCAGTCCCTGAACACGGTGGCATGGCAGGTGCTGGAGGATATCGGCGTGGAGACAGGCATTGAGAAGCTGTACGCCCTTCACTTCGCCAAGATTGTGGATGAAGACCACCAGCTGTCCACGGCCCTGGGAGGCCTAACCCAGGGGGCGACGGCAGTGGAGATGGCCTCCGGCTATGCGGCCCTGGCCAACGGCGGACGGTTCCGGGAGCCTACCTGCGTGGTGAAGATCACAGATTCCTTCGGGAATGTGATTGCAGACAACAGCGTTATGGAGGAGACGCAGGTGTACGAGGAGGAGGCAGCCGCGCAGATGACCGAGATGCTGGAGGGAGTCATGAAGCGGGGAACCGGCAAGTCCCTGGCGCTGGACGGCGTAGCGTGCGCGGGGAAGACCGGGACCACCAACGACAACAAGGACGGCTGGTTTGTGGGCTATACGGAGGACTATACCACGGCGGTCTGGGTGGGCTGCGACAACGTGCGGCGTTTGAGCGGCCTGGCCGGGAGCTCCTATCCAGGGGAGATCTGGCAGCGTTTTATGCAGGAGATCCACGGGGGCTGATGGCGCGGCACGCCGGGGACGGCACACGCTTGGCCCCGCTGTGATAGAGAATGACAGAGTGAGGAGGAAAATGTTATGGAGCAGTTTGTCAGCACGATTCAGGAAGTGAACAGCGTGCTCAATGGATTTGCGTGGGGGCCGGTGATGCTGGTCCTGATTGTGGGAACCGGAATTTACCTGACTGTGAGGACCGGATGTATCCAGGCGAGGAAGTTTGGCTTTATCATGAAAAATACGGTGGGCTCCCTGTTCCGCAAGTCGGATAAGGATCACGGGGCCAACCTGTCCCCGTTCCAGGCGGTGACCACCGCCCTGGCCGGGACCGTGGGCACCGGGAACATTGCAGGGGTGACCGGGGCGATCTTCGTCGGCGGCCCTGGGGCGGTGTTCTGGATGTGGCTCTCCGCCTTCTTCGGCATGTGCACGAAATATTCCGAGATCGCCCTGGCGGTGAAATACCGGAAGAAGGATGAGAAGGGCGCCTACATGGGCGGCCCCATGTACTATATTGAGAATGGGCTGGGCAAGAACTGGAAATGGCTGGCAGCGCTGTTCTCCATCCTGGGAGGGCTGGCCTGCTTCGGCATCGGGAATATCTCCCAGGGCAACGAGATCGCAGGGGCGATGGAGGGGCTTCTGGGCGTGCCCACGCTCTACACCGGGATCGGGATCGCGGTGATCGTGGCCATTGTCCTCCTGGGCGGCGTGAAGCGCATCGGCCAGATCACCTCCTACATGGTGCCGTTCATGGCGATCTTCTATATCCTGGCGGGCATCGCTGTCATCGTCCTGCGCATTGCGGATATCCCGGCGGCCCTGCTGGTGATTATCCGCGAAGCCTTCAGCATGGAGGCAGTGGGCGGCGGCATCTTCGGCGTGGCCATGATGTCGGCGATGCGCCAGGGCGTGGCCCGAGGCGTCTTCTCCAACGAGGCAGGCCTGGGCTCCGCACCCATCGCCCACGCGGCGTCCTCCACGGAGGAGCCGGCGGAGCAGGCTATCTGGGGCGTGTTCGAGGTGTTTGTGGACACCCTCGTCATCTGTACCATCACGGCCCTGACGGTGGTGCTCTCCGGCCTGTACACCGGGGATATTGACAGCTACGCCTCCAAAGGGGCGGCAGCGGCAGCAGCCTTCAACACCATCCTTCCCGGGGAGCTGGGAGGCCTGGTCATCCAGATCAGTCTGCTGTTCTTCGCCCTCTCCACCATCATCAGCTGGAGCTATTACGGGGAGCGGTGCTGGGGATATCTCACCGGCAACAACAAGGTGGTCAACCTGATCTATAAGATCGCCTTCATCGGCGTGTGCGTTGTGGGGGCAGTGGGCTCCGGGACGCTGATGTGGGATATCTCGGACACCCTGAACGGGCTGATGGCTATACCGAACCTGATCGGCGTGCTGCTGCTGTCCGGGGTGGTGGCGAAGATCACGAGAGAGTATTTCCAGAAGCAGAAGAAATAGGGCGGCGCGGCCGGAAGAGAGGCCGGGAAAACGCAGGCAAGTATACCGAGGACAGGAGAAAGAACGGACAAGGGGAGGCGCCCCCGAGCTGTGCTGCACAGCTTGGGGGCGCCTCCCCTGTATGGATGGCCGCGCCGCACACTGGAGCGGCTGGCCGTATCGAGCGTTTCTGCCTAGAGCTGCCCGTGCTCCTCCTTGTACTGCTTGACCCGCCGCTGGATACGGTCGATGGGGCTTAACAGGTTGCTGATGGAGGAGTCGTGGTTCAGGGTGTCGATGATGTAGGCGATGTATTTGCTCATGTCACAGTTGACATAATACGGCTTGCTGAGGAGCTCCGGCGTCTGGTATACCAGGTTGGTGGTGAGCAGCCGGGTGATGTAGCCCTCCTCATAGGCCTTGTCGAATTTCTGCAGGCCGTTGGTGAACAGGCCGAAGGTGGAGAAGACGAAAATTTTCCGGGCCTTCCTGCGCTTGAGCTCCATGGCCACCTCCAGGACGCTGTCGCCGGAGGAGATCATGTCGTCGATGATGATGACATCCTTGCCCTCGACGTCGGAACCCAGGAAGTCGTGGGCGACGATGGGGTTGCGGCCGTTGACAATCCGGGTGTAGTCCCGGCGCTTATAGAACATGCCCATGTCCAGCCCCAGCACGTTGGCTACATATACGGCTCTGGACATGCCGCCCTCGTCCGGGCTGATGATCATCATGTGGTCGCTGTCCAAGAGCAGGTCCTTCTCTGTGCGGAGCAGGCCCTTGATGAACTGGTAGGCGGGCTGTACGGTTTCGAAGCCGTTCAGGGGGATGGAGTTCTGCACCCGGGGATCGTGAGCGTCAAAGGTGATGATGTTGTTGACCCCCATGTTGATCAGCTCGTGCAGGGCGATGGAGCAGTCCAGGGATTCCCGGCCGGTGCGCCGGTGCTGGCGCCCCTCGTAGAGGAAGGGCATGATCACAGTCAGGCTCCGGGCCTTCCCGCCCACGGCGGCGATGACCCGCTTCAGATCCTGGTAGTGGTCATCCGGGGACATGTGGTTGATCTGCCCGCACAGGGAGTAAGTCAGGCTGTAATTGCACACATCGACCAGAAGATACAGGTCGTAGCCGCGGACGCTCTCCATGAGGACTCCCTTGGCCTCTCCGCTTCCAAACCGGGGAACTTTGGCGCTAATGATGTAGTTGTCTCTCTGATATCCCTCAAAGGCAATATTGGAGTGGTGCTCGTTTTCCCGTTCCCTGCGCCATTCCACCAGGTAGTCGTTGACCTTGCGGCCCAGCTCGGCGCAGCTGGCCAGGGGGATGATCCCCAGCTTGCCCACGGGAATGGTTTCCAGATTTCTCGTTTCTTCGTTAGACATTTGCTTCTCCTCCGTAGTGTTTGTGTTGGCCCTTGTCAGCCGAGGGCGTCTATCTTCTAACATGGTAACATAAATTAGAAACTTTATACAAGCCGCAATCCGGGGAAACAGTGTTCAAAAAGTGCTGTCTTCCGGGAAAATATTTCCAGGGGCGTCTCAAGGCTGGCCAGACGCCAGTTTCTTCTTCAGCCGGATGTCGTCCCCGTAAAATTTCAGCAGGATGTACTTGCTGGTGATTCTGGAAAAGACCCTCTCCGAATAAGTCTCCTTGAGCTTCCCCAGTGGGAGGTTGGTGGAGATGATCGTGGATTTGCCCCGCAGGATCCGCTCGTTCACCAGGAGGAACAGCTGGGAGGAGACGAAGGAATTCACAAGCTCTGTGCCCAGGTCGTCCACAATGAGCAGGTCACAGCCAAACATGTGCCGCTGGAAATCGGAGTCGTCCCCTTCCCTGGCGAAGGTGCGGCGGGCAAACTCCTCGAACAGCTGGTAGGCGGACAGGTAAATCACCGGGATGCCCCGGCTGAGGAGTTCTGCGGCGATACAGTTGGCCAGGAAGGTCTTGCCGGTACCCGGAGCACCGTAGAGCAGCAGGTTCCCATGGGCCGTGCTGAATTCCTGGATGAACTGCCAGGCCTTCCTGCGGTTGTCCTCGATCATCTGGCGGGCGCTTCTGCCGGTGGCCGGGTCGATCTTGTCCTCCGCATAGTAATCCTCCCGGAACGCGGAGAAATTCTCCCGCCGCAGCACCTCCTGGAGGTTGGACTGGGCGTACAGCAGGTTGATGGCGGCCTGACGGAAACAGTGGCACTTCTCCCGGCCAATGTAGCCGGTGTCCCGGCAATCCGGGCAGACGTACACGGGCTCCAGGTAGTTGGCCGGGAAGCCGTGCCGCACCAGAAGGCCCTGTTTGTCCTGGATGAGGCGGGAGAGCTCGTCCCGCAGTGCCGGCAGGGCATCCTCCTGCCCTTCCAGGAGCTGCCTGCCCCTGGAGACGCTCAGGCTCCGGATGCGCTCCTCCAGCTGGGAGAAGCCGGGAATGCGCTCCTCCACCTCCTGCCGCCGGGAGACGGCCGTGCGCCGGCTTCGGGCCTGGCGCTGGCTGTATTCCCGCATGATTGCATCGTATTGTTCATTGGTCAGCGACATGTCCACCTACTCCTATATGCGCGCCTCAGGGGATGTTCAGGAGCTTGCGCTCCAAATCCTCGTAATCATAGCTGCGCTGGTCAAAATTGTTGAATTTGTTGCCCGACGCCGCTGCCTTGGAGGCCGTCCGGCGGGTGTTCTGGTACTGCTGGTCCAGCGCGGACACGTCCGCTGCGTGGTGTACGCCCTGCTGCCTCCAGCGGGTCAGGATTTTGTCCGCGTACTCGAAGGAGGGCTGATGGATGGCGGACATGGTGCGCTGGCACGCCAGCGTAATGATCTCCAGGGTGAAGCCGTACTCGCCGGTCCACTTGCGTATGTAGGACAGCTCGGACTCCACAGGGTTGCGGCCCCGTATGCCGAAGCTCTTGAGGACGGAGAAGACCGTCTTGTTGTACTGGGAAGAAATTTCCCGAGCCTGCTCCACCGTGGCGACGTGCGCCTCATGCCAGGACAGCGCCACGGACTCCATATAGCGGAAACTCTTATTGCCCCTGGACACACAGTATTCCACCAGGTACTCGATCAATTCCGCTGAAAAATGCAGGCCATCGTACAGGTAGAGGATGGTCTGCACATGGGAGCTGGCGAGGGGACGCCCCACATACTGCTCCACGATAAACAGCAGCTGCTTGATATCTTCCTGGGCGCAGAGCGCGTCGGTGCGCTCCCGCGTAAGGCCGGAAGCCCCAGCTGTCTTTGCAGGGGCCTCGGGCTCGGAGGCCTGGGGCTGGGGTTCCCTGGCGGGGGAGGAGGGGGTGAGCAGGCAGATGCCGGACAGGCTGCGCCCGGCCGCCTCCAGCCGCAGAAGGCCCAGCTTCTCCCAGTACTTGAGCGCGCGGCATATATCGTTCTCTGTGTTGTTGAATTTGTCGGCGATGTCGCTGACGCTGACGGAGGCCTCCTTGGCCCCCAGGCAGCGCAGGAGGTAGAGATACACCTTCACGAACTCCCCGTTGGCCTGCGGCATATAGTTGTCTATAAAAGCGTTAGAAATAAGAGTGAAGTCTGCTCCACTCTCGCTGTGTAATGTGATCGGCATAACAATCCCCTGATTCTGCAATTCCGTGCTTTGATACCTGGATTATAGCATATGTAAAATGAAAAGAGAATAGCATTTTTCCGACGGCGGCGGGGCGCGCAAAAAGCAGAAAGGCTTGTGGAAAATGTGGAAAATGTGGATAAGTTGCGGGACGGCGGCGCCAGTCTGTAAAAAAAACCTGGCTTTTTAGGAGAATATGGAGGATTCTGTCGAAGAGGGGCGAATGGATTATGTCAACAGAGAAATCCACAAAAAAATCCACATGCCTTTCGGGGGAAAATGTTGAAAAGCATGTGGAAAATGTGGATAACTAGTTGTTCAGCAGATTTTCGCCGATATTTACCACGTCTCCAGCGCCCATAGTTATCAACAGGTCGCCGGGAAAACAATTTTTTTTCAGGAAGGCTTCGATCTCCTGGAAGGAGGGGAAGTAGGCTGCGTCGCAGCCCAGGGCCAGCAGCTCCTTCAGCAGGGTTTCAGAGCTGATCCCCAGGGTGTCCGTCTCCCGCGCGGCGTAAATGTCGGCCAGCACCACCCGGTCCGCCAGGGAGAGGGCCTTGGCGAAGTCCTTCAGGAAGGCCTTGGTCCTTGTGTAGGTGTGGGGCTGGAAGACACACCAGAGCGTCTTGTGGGGATAATTGCGCGCGGCTTTCAGGGTCGCGGCAATCTCTGTGGGGTGGTGGGCATAGTCGTCCACCACGGCCACGCCGTCCCAATCGCCTTTGTACTGGAAACGGCGGTCGGCGCCCTCAAAGGCGTACAGCCCCTTTCGGATCGTATCGGAGGGGATGCCCAGGCAGCTGCACAGGGCGATGACGGCCAGGGCGTTCGCCACGTTGTGGAGGCCCGGGACGCGTAAGGAGAAGGATTCCCCGGGGACGCCGTCCTTCACCAGGGTGAAGGACGGGTGGGCAAAGCGGTCGAAGCGGATGTCCGCCGCCGTGTACATGGCGGGATGGTCGAGGGCAAAGGTGACCACCTGGGCGGGGATATCCTTGGCGATCTCCTCCCAGCCGGGGATATCCGCGCTGATGACCAGCCGTCCGCCCGCCGCCGTATTCTGGGCAAACTGGCGGAAGGAGCGGCGGATATCAGCCAGATCCTTGAAGAAATCCATGTGGTCCTCCTCTATGTTGAGGATGACAGAGTCCGTGGGCAGAAAGTGGAGGAAGCTGTTGGTGTACTCGCAGGCCTCCGTCACGAATACGCCGGCCCCGCCCACGCGGATGTTCCCATGGATGGATTGGAGGATGCCGCCCACGGAGATGGTGGGGTCTGTGCCGGCCAGGAGGAGTACCTCGGAGAGCATGGAGGTGGTGGTCGTCTTGCCGTGGGTGCCGGCGACCGCGATGGATGTGCGGTAATTGGCCATGAGCTGCCCCAGAAGCTCCGCCCGGGACAGAAGGGGCAGGCCCAGGGACTGCGCCTGCTGGTATTCCGGGTTGTCCGGATGGATGGCGGCGGTGTAGACCACGAGCTTGGTATCCGGCTGTATATTTTCCGGCCTCTGCCCATAAAATATGGTACAGCCCAGAGATTCCAGCCGCTCCGTGAGGGCGGACGGCCTGGAGTCGGAGCCGGAGACCTGGAAGCCCTCCTTGAGCAGGATCTCGGCCAGGCCGCTCATGCTGATGCCGCCGATGCCGATGAAATGGATTTTAAAGGGAGACTGAAAGTCAATGTGGAACATGTGAACACTTCCTATCTTGAAATTTCGAAAATAATACCGTCCTGCGGGAAGCCGCGAAGGCGGCCGCCCATGACAGTATACCATGGAAAAACGGCGTTATACAAGAGGCCCGCGCCGCGGGCGCCCCGGCGGACGGCGAAAAAAGTCGGACAAGTCCGAGTCTTGTCGAAAATGCAATAAAACAGCGCTGAAAACAACAAAAAATATATGCAAAGTGCATCCGAAAAAATTGGCGTTTTATTTTGTTGTCAAATGTAAATAGTGCATACTATATTAAAATTGTAAAAGTTATACCAAAAAATTGTAAAAAATGTTCACTTATCCGGCGGTATGTGCTATAATAACGGCATAACTACAACTGCAAGAGGTGATTTTGTGATTAAGAAGGAAATGATTGCCATGCTCCTTGCCGGCGGGCAGGGGAGCAGGCTGGGTGTCCTGACATCCAAGGTAGCGAAGCCAGCTGTCGCCTTTGGAGGGAAATACCGGATTATCGATTTTCCGCTGAGCAACTGCATCAATTCAGGTGTAGATACTGTGGGCGTGTTGACCCAGTATCAGCCGCTGCGCCTGAATTCCCATATCGGCATCGGTATTCCGTGGGACCTGGACCGCAATATCGGCGGTGTGTCTGTCCTGCCTCCGTATGAGAAGAGCGCCAACAGCGAGTGGTACACCGGCACGGCAAATGCGATATACCAGAACCTGGAATATATGCAGCGCTACAACCCGGAGTATGTGCTCATCCTGTCCGGCGACCACATCTATAAGATGGACTACGAGGTGATGCTGGAATTCCACAAGGCGAACAACGCGGATGTGACCATCGCCGCAATGCCGGTTCCCATTGAGGAGGCCAGCCGTTTCGGTATTGTCATCACGGACGAGGACGGCCGCATCAAGGAATTTGAGGAGAAGCCGGAGCATCCCAGGAGCAATCTGGCGTCTATGGGCATCTATATTTTCAGCTGGAAGGTGCTGAAGGAGGCCCTGATTGCCAATGCACAGATAAGCGGGTGCGATTTCGGAAAGCATGTCATCCCCTACTGCCACGAGAGGGGCGGACGGCTTTTCGCCTACGAATATAACGGATATTGGAAGGACGTGGGAACCCTTGGCTCCTACTGGGAGGCCAATATGGAGCTGATCGACATCATCCCGGAGTTCAACCTGTACGAGGAGTTCTGGAAGATCTACACGAAGAGCGAGATTATCCCGCCGCAGTATATCTCCGCAGATGCGGTCATCAACAGGAGCATTATCGGGGAGGGAACCGACGTGTACGGGGATGTACATAACTCCGTGATCGGTTCCGGTGTGGTCATCGGCAAGGGCGCAGTGGTCCGGGATTCTATTATTATGCAGAACACGAAAATTGGTGAGGGCTGCGTGATCGACAAGTCCATTATCGCCGAGAATGTGGAAGTGGGCAGCCATGTGGTCATGGGCGTCGGGGAGGATATCCCCAATAAGGAAAAGCCCAGCGTATACTGCTTCGGCCTTGTGACCGTGGGGGATAACACTGTGATCCCGGCCAATGTGCAGATTGGGAAGAACACGGCCATCGTTGGCCATACAGCTGCGGAGGATTACCCGGAGGGAATCCTGGCAAGCGGCGAGACTTTGATTAAGGCAGGTGATATCGCATGAGGGCAGTAGGAATTATTTTGGCGGGAGGCAACAACAACCGCATGAGGGAGCTGTCGAGGAAGAGGGCGATCGCGGCGATGCCCATAGCCGGGAGCTACCGGAGCATCGACTTCGCGCTCAGCAACATGTCCAACTCCCATATCCAGAAGGTGGCGGTGCTGACGCAGTACAATTCCCGCTCCCTGCATGAGCACCTGAGCTCATCCAAGTGGTGGGATTTCGGAAGAAAGCAGGGCGGGCTCTACGTCTTTACGCCCACGGTTACCGCGGACAACAGCTTCTGGTACCGGGGGACTGCAGACGCCATCTACCAGAACCTGGATTTCCTGAAGAAGAGCCATGAACCCTATGTGGTGATTGCGTCCGGCGACGGGATCTACAAGATGGATTACAACAAGGTGCTGGAGTACCACATCGCCAAGAAGGCGGATGTGACCGTCGTCTACAAGGAGCTGGCGGAGGGCGAGGACGCCACCCGTTTCGGCACGGTGAAGATGGACGAGGACGGCAGGATCCAGGAATTTGAGGAGAAGCCGATGGTGGCCAGCAGCACGAAGATTTCCACGGGTATCTATGTGATCCGCCGCCGTCAGCTCATCGAGCTGGTGGAGAAGTGTGCTTCCGAGGAGCGGTTTGACTTCGTGCGGGACATCCTGATCCGCTACAAAGGGCTCAAGAGGATTTACGGGTACAAGATGGAGCAGTACTGGAGCAACATCTCCACGGTGGACGCCTACTACAAGGCGAACATGGACTTCCTGAAGCCGGAGATACGGGATTACTTCTTCAAGGAGTACCCGGACGTCTATTCCAAGGTGGACGACCTGCCGCCGGCAAAGTATAATCCGGGGGCAAATGTAAAGAACAGCCTTGTCTCCAGCGGATGCATCCTCAACGGGACGGTGGAGAATTCCATCCTGTTCAAGAAGGTGTTTGTCGGCAACAACTGTGTCATCAAAAATTCGATCATCCTGAATGACGTATACTTGGGAGACAACAGTTATATAGAGAACTGTATCGTCGAGAGCAGGGATACGATCCGCGCCAATTCCTGTTACAAGGGGGAGGACGGCGTCAAGATTGTCATCGAGAAGAATGACCGCTATATTATTTGAGAGTATACGAAAGAAGGGGGGCTTCTTGTATGTTGATAACAGATGTGCGCGTCCGCAAGGTTGCAAAGGAAGGCAAGATGAAAGCGGTGGTGTCCATTACGCTGGATGATGAGTTTGTGGTGCATGATATCAAGGTGATTGAAGGGGAGAAGGGGCTGTTTATCGCTATGCCCAGCCGCAAGGCGTCGGACGGGGAATACCGGGACATCGCCCATCCGATCAATTCCGGCACCCGGGACAAGATACAGCAGATCATCCTGGAGCACTATGAGAACGCGCTGGCGGAGGCCGAGGAGGCGGAAGCCTGAGGGCCTTTCCGCAGGTGTGCGGGATGGGGAAGCCATAGAGATTACAACGGAGAACGGGTAAGGAACCAGGCAGTTCCTTATCCGTTCTTTTTCGGAAATACCTCTTTTCATTTTTCCCGCTTCCTGCTAAAATAGACACGCATAAGACGGAGGGAAAGGAAGAGGAACATGTATATCATTGCGGGCCTGGGGAATCCCGGCAGGAAATATGCGCACACAAGGCATAACGTAGGCTTCGACGCGATAGACCGCCTGTCCGGCATCTATCAGATTCCAGTGGAGGAGAAGAAGTTCCAGGGGCTCTTCGGCACCGGCTTTATCGGGGGGCAGAAGGTGGCCCTGGTGAAGCCTCAGACGTACATGAACCTGAGCGGCGAGTGCGTCCGGGATTTTCTCTATTACTATAAAGTGGATCCGGAGGAAGGGCTGCTCGTCCTGTTTGACGATATCTGCCTGGAGCCCGGCAGCATCCGCATCCGCAAGAAGGGGAGCGCCGGCGGGCACAACGGGATCAAGAATATTATTTTGCATACCGGGACGCAGAATTTCGCCAGGGTCAGGATCGGCGTGGGGGAGAAGCCCCAGCGCTGGGATCTGGCCGACTATGTGTTAAGCCCCTTCCCCAAGGGGGATCGGGAGCTGGTGGACGAGGCGGTGGATCACTGTGCGGACGCGGTGAAGATGATCCTGGAGGGGGAGATCGAGGCCGCGATGAACCGGTATAACAGGAAGAGGGAAGCATGAACACATTTTTGTACCCGCTGAGGCAGCTGGGAGAATTTGAGGAAATAGAAAAGACGCTGGCGGCGCAGCCGGGCATCGTACAGATTGCCGGGTGCGTGGATTCCCAGAAGGCGCACCTGGCCTACGGCCTGGGCCAAGGGAAAAAATACCGGGTCATCCTGGCGGCCAACGAGCTGAAGGCCAAGGAGCTGTATGAGGACTACCGGTTTTTTGACCCGAACACGCTGCTGTACCCGGCCAAGGACCTGATTTTCTTCAGCGCGGACGTCCACGGCAACTACCTGGTGCGCCAGCGGATGGAGGTGTGGAAGGCGCTGCTGGAGGGGGAGCCGGCCACAGTGATCACAAGCATTGACGGCTGTATGGACCGGGTGACGCCCCTTGCCCTCATCCGGGACAGTGTGGTCAGGCTGAGCCAGACGAGCTTTGTGGAGATCGGGGCGCTGGCGGCGCGGCTGACGGCCCTGGGATATGAGCGCGTGCCCCAGGTGGACGCCTCGGGGCAGTTCGCCGTCCGGGGCGGGATTGTGGATATCTACCCGCTGACGGAGGAGAACCCGCTGCGCATCGAATTCTGGGACGATGAGATCGACTCCATCCGCAGCTTTGACGTGTCCAGCCAGCGCTCCATAGAGAATCTTAAGGAGGCTGTGATCTATCCGGCCTCGGAGATCCTGTTGGATTCCAGGCGCCGAAAGAGCGGCATGGCCAAGATCGAGCGGGAGGGGAAGCAGCAGGCGGCAAAATTCGACGCGGCGGGGAAGACGGAGGAAGCGTCCCGCGTCCGAGAGCTGGTGCGGGAGACGAAGGAGAGGCTGGAGTACACGGACGGCGGCTCCCTGGACGGGTTTGTCAATTATTTCTGCGACGGCACCGTCTCTTTCCTGGATTATTTCCCGGAGGAGGACACGTACTTCTTCCTGGACGAGCCAGCCAGGCTTCTGGAGAAGGGGGAGGCCGTGGAGGCGGAATTCCGGGACAGCATGGAGAACCGCCTGGCCAAGGGCTATGTGCTCCCGGGGCAGGCAGATATCCTGTACGGGGTGAAAGAGGTGATCGCCCGCTTCGCCAGGAGGCGCTGTGCGGCCCTCTCTATTATGGAGGGGAAGAGCAGGGAGTTTGCCTTTTCCAGGAGCTTCTACCTGAATGTGAAGTCCGTCACCGGCTTTCAGAACAGCTTCGAGCTGCTGACGGAGGAGCTGAGGCAGTGGAAACGCAAAGGGTACGGCGTCCTCCTGTTCTGCGGCTCCCAGACCCGGGCCAAGAGGCTGGCCCAGGAGCTGCGGGATTTCGGCCTCTCCAGCTTTTACACCGATGATTTGGACCGGGTGGTGCAGCGCGGGGAGATTATGGTGATCCACGGCAATCTCCGCAAGGGCTACGAGTATCCCATGCTGAAGCTGGCAGTGCTGTCAGAGAGCGACATTTTCGGGGAGAAGAAGCCCCGCAGGAAAAAGCGGCGGGTGTACGAGGGACAGCAGATCCACAGCTTCTCCGAGCTGAACGTGGGAGACTACGTGGTGCACGAGAACCACGGGGTGGGCATCTACCGGGGAATCGAGAAGGTGGAGGTTGACCACACAGTCAAGGACTACATGAAGATCGAGTACGCGGCAGGGGGAAACCTCTACATCCTGGCCACTCAGCTGGAGGTGCTGCAGAAATACGCGGGCTCGGACGCGAAGAAGCCGAAGCTGAACCGCCTGGGAAGCCAGGAGTGGAGCAAGACAAAGACAAAGGTGCGGGGCGCGGTACAGGAGGTGGCCCGGGACCTGGTGGAGCTCTATGCCAAGAGGCAGGCCCGGGAGGGCTATGTGTACGGGCCGGATACGGTGTGGCAGAAGGAGTTCGAGGAGATGTTCCCCTTCGAGGAGACGGAGGACCAGGAGCTGGCCATCGAGGCCACGAAGCGGGATATGGAGAGCACGAAGATCATGGACCGGCTGATCTGCGGCGACGTGGGCTACGGCAAGACAGAGATTGCCATCCGCGCGGCCTTCAAGGCGGTGCAGGAGGGCAAACAGGTGGCCTATCTGGTGCCCACCACCATCCTGGCGCAGCAGCACTACAATACCTTTGTCCAGAGGATGAAGGACTACCCGGTCCGCATCGACCTGCTCTGCCGTTTCCGCACAGCTGCCCAGCAGAAGAAGACCGTGGAGGATCTGAAGAAGGGCTGGGTGGATATCGTGATCGGCACCCACCGGCTGCTGTCGAAGGATGTGGAGTACAAGGATCTGGGCCTCCTGGTGATCGATGAGGAGCAGCGGTTCGGGGTGGCGCACAAGGAGAAGATCAAGAAGCTCAAGGAGAATGTGGACGTCCTGACCTTGACGGCCACGCCCATCCCCAGGACGCTGCACATGAGCCTGATCGGGATCCGGGATATGAGCGTGCTGGAGGAGCCGCCGGTGGACCGGATGCCCATCCAGACCTTTGTGATGGAGTACAATGACGAAATGGTGCGGGAGGCCATCTGCCGCGAGCTGGCCAGGGGAGGCCAGGTGTTCTATGTATACAACCGGGTGACCACCATTGCGGACGTCACGTCGAAGCTGGCCAAACTGGTGCCGGAGGCCAGCGTGGCCTTCGCCCACGGGCAGATGCGGGAGCAGGAGCTGGAGCGCATCATGTATGATTTCATCAACGGGGACATCGACGTGCTGGTGTCCACCACCATCATTGAGACGGGGCTGGACATCTCCAACGTAAATACGATGATCATCCAGGATGCCGACCAGATGGGCTTGTCCCAGCTCTATCAGCTGCGGGGAAGGGTGGGGCGCTCCAACCGTACCGCCTACGCCTTCCTGATGTACAAGCGGGATAAGATGCTGCGGGAGGTGGCGGAGAAGCGCCTCCACGCGATCCGGGAATTCACGGAGCTGGGGTCCGGCTTCAAGATCGCCATGCGGGATCTGGAGATCCGGGGCGCCGGCAACCTGCTGGGAGCCCAGCAGCACGGCCACATGGAGGCTGTGGGCTATGACCTGTACTGCAAGATGCTCAACGAGGAGGTCAAGCACTTGAAGGGCGTTCCGGTACAGGAGGATTTCGACACGGTGATCGACCTGGAGGTGGACGCCTACATCCCGGACAAATATATCCGGAACGAGTTCCAGAAACTGGATATCTACAAGCGGATCGCCGGGATTGAGAATGAGGAAGAGTACGAGGACATGACGGAGGAGCTGATCGACCGCTTCGGGGAGCCGCCCAGGCCGGTGATGAACCTGCTGGAGATCGCCAGCCTGAAGGCGCTGGCGCACAGCGTCTATGTGGCGGAGGTGTCGGAGAAGCCGGAGGGCATGCGCTTTGCCATGTATGAGAAAGCCCGGGTGAACCCTGCGGGGATCCCCCAGCTGGTGGATTCCTATGGCGGCCGCCTGCGGTTCACGGTGGATACAAGGCCCTATTTTACGTACTTGCCGGCGAAAAATAACCGCCAGGAGAGGGAGGAAAGCCTGGAGGTTGTGAAAAATGTGTTAAATGGTATAAAAACATTGCTAGACGGTTAAAAAGAGACTATAATAAAAAAAGCGCCCGCCGGCGGGCAGAGGGGCGAAGCAGAGGAGAAGCTGCGGGTCTGTGTGCGCCGGTGTGGGAGAGGATTTACAGGGAGGAACCAGAAGTTATGAAGAATCGGAGACGGATCACAGCCGTCGCAGCCGTGCTGGCTGCGGCTCTCCTGATGGGAGGCTGTGCGGATAAAGAGCTGGATGCAAGCCAGGTGGCGGCGACAGTGGGAGGCGAGGAGATCACGCTGGGGCTGGCCAATTTTGCGGCGCGGCTGCAGCAGGCTGAGATTGAGACCTACTATATGGCCTATCTGGGGACAGATATGTGGAACCAGGAGATGGGAGAGGACGGGCAGACCTATGAGGAGTCCATCAAGGAGTCTGTGCTGGAGAGCCTGCGCAATTCCATCGTGATCAGAGACTACGCGGAGGAATACGGGGTTGCCCTCACCGAGGAGGAGGAGACAGCTATCCAGGAGGCGGCGGCGCAGTTTATCAGCGACAATGCCGGCAATGAGAAGGGGCTTGCCCGCATGACGGCCACGGAGGATGTGGTTGCGGAGATGCTCACCCTCATGACCATCGAGGAGAAGATGTATTACGAGATTGCCGCAGAGGCCAACATTGAGATCAGCGACGAGGAGGCTGCCCAGAAGGCGGCGGACTACGTCTTTATCGCCAACAGCTCTCACACCAACGACGACGGGGAGAGCGTGGAGTACACCGAGGAGGAGAAGGAGGAGCTGCGCTCCCAGCTGCAGGACATTGTGGACAGCGCCCAGGAGACAGGGGACTTCGCGGCTGCAGCCCAGGAGTATGACCTGGAGGTGTCCTCCGCGACCTTCGGCGGCGACGCCGTGACGGCCCTGCCCGACGACGTGGCGGCAGCGGCGGACACGCTGGCAGTGGGAGAGTTTACGGACATCATCGATTCCGGCACCGCCTACTACGTGGCACAGCTGACCAGCGAGTTCGACCAGGAGGCCACGGACGCCAGGAAGGACGAGCTCAAGACAGAGCGGGAGATGGACTACTACGATGAGAAGGTAGCCGCCTGGGCGGACGAGGTGGAGTTCACCGTGTACGACGACGTGTGGGATCAGGTAACCTTTGCATCGCCGCTCACGATCGGCACATCGCCGGCGGAGGAGACAGAGGAAGAGGCGGACGAGGCCGGGGAGGCCGCAGACAGCGAGCCAGCTGCGGACGCAGGGGAAGAGGAGACGGCCGGGGAGGCCGCTGAGCCGGAAGCTGCGGAAGACACCCAGGAAGGCGCAGAAGAATAAGCTAGAGAGAATAGGCCAGCTTGGCGGCTGGCAGAGGAAGATAGAGAGAACCGGCGTGCGATTTCGGTGAAATCGCGCGCCGGTTCTTTAGGTATGGGCGATCTCGTCCAGGAACTCCAGGAATTCGGAGAAACTGGAGGCAGATGCCAATTTTCGCACGTTGGCGGTGTCAGAGAGGATATCCACCAGGAAGTCGAAGATATGGCTGAATATTTTCCGGTCGGATTCCTGTACGCCGAGGAGCAGGATAAGCCGGACATTTTTCTGCCCCTCCCATAGGATGGGGGAACGGGGGATGGCGATGGATATGAAGCTGCGCAGGGCGTTGGCAGTGAGGGAGTGGGGGACGGCGACCTCGTGGAAGGCTGTCCCGGAGAGGGCTTCGCGCTTGAGGACATCGGGATAAAAGTCTTTTGAAATGAACCCAAGGCCGGCAGCCTGCGCACACATCTCTCTGAGAAGCTGGGAGGAATCGGCCTCCGGCGAGAGCAGGAAACACCGGCTGTCAAAAAAGCGTAGGAAATGCTTTTGGAAAAAATAATACTGCTTCTTGGAAAACAGTTTTTCCACCGCCTGCTGGATACAGGCGAAATCGTTGGAGGAGGGCAGGGAAGAGATCAGCACGAATTTCCCCTGGAACGCCATATCCGTGTCGCTGATTGTCAGGTCGGCAGAGTAGGATCCGGGATAATAGTCGCTGATGGAGACTACGTGGCGGATAATTCCTTTTTCACCAAGCGCTCGGATAATCTGCTCCAATATTTTCTGGTGGTAACCCCAATAATCGGAATAGATGTAGGTCACTGTCACCTGGTATTCGCTGTGGCTGGACAGGCAGGTGCACAGGTGGAACGCGATGTAAGTGATCTCGCTGTCAGAGACCGGCAGGCCGTAGTTCCGCTCCAGGATGTCTGCGATATATACCGATATGTCGTGGATCAGCGGGTAAGAATATTTGATTTTGCGGTCTAGGGGGCTGATGGAGGAATCTGCCATATCCCGCCTCATAAAGCAGCTCTTCAAGTGCAGGGTAAATTTGACATAGAAGTTGTCGTCAAAGCGGGCGATCGGATAGCGCTCCTGCACCTTCCGGATGACATCCTGCGTAATGTGGATGTATTTCTCTTCTACGTACTGCGGCAGATTTTCCGGCACAACCTGGGCGGGATCCTGGTAGGAGGCGGTGACCAGAAGATCTTTGCATAGCAGGGATTGCTCAAAATCAGAGAGAGAGATGGCATACGCCTTCTCTATGGAGCGGCGGATATCCAGGGCTGCCCTGGTGAACAGGGGAGGGGCGGCAATTTCCTGCGCGTTTTTGGATAGAAATCCCCCGCGGATTCTCCAGATGCGGATGCCTGTGCGCAGGGACAGCTGGGCGAGGGAGTAGTCGTTGATATAGAGCGCGTTTTTGCGTACAGACTCCTTGAGGGAGCGGAGCAGGCCTGGGAATTTTTGCGCCAGGGCAGCAGGCAGACGGCGGCTGGAGAGGAAGGTGTTCCAGCTGTTGCCGTAAATATGGATGCGGATGAGACGGCGTTTGTTTTCTTCGGTGCCGAGGAGAAAGCAGGCGTCTTTTTTGCGGGAAATCTGCAGGTCAAAGGCGGATACGATGGCGCGGAGATGCTGCAGGTCGTTTTCCAATGTGGAATCCGATATATAGAGTGCTTCCGCGGCGTCATATACGTCTATCCCGGAGGACGGCGCGGCATTTAAAAGCTGGAATAAGAGCTCCCTCTGGCGGCGCTGCGGAGTGTCTGCGTCTGCGCGGGCCGGCGGCAGCTGGGAAAACAACGTCCGGTTTAACCGGTATCCCCTGGGAGACGACTGTATCACAAGAGCCTCCTTGTTGGCGGAGGCGATATAGTTTCGTATTTGCCGCTCCGATACGCCGAGGACGGCGGAGAGCTTAGAAGCAGGAACCCAATCGGCGGCTGTGTCCTGCAGGTATTGGATCAGATCGTTTCGTTTTCGGGACATGGGTACATTCTTCCTTTCCGCCGGATAGATAAACGGCTATTTTATCAAATTTATCATAGCTGGAAAATGGCGTTGGTTCAATGTAATAAAATTTCCAGTAGAGCGGAAATATATTTGTTTGAAGTGCACAAAAAAATAGGGTTAACTGAAGGTGTGAGGGAGAACCAGACAGAGAGGAGGAGACCATTGAAAGCGTTTTCAGGGACAATCATCGAGAATGTGGGGCTGCATGCCCGGCCGGCTGCAGTGGCTGTGGAGGAGGCCAGCAAATATCAATCGGATATCACACTCTATTACCAGGATCGGACTGCGAATATGAAGTCGATCATCCAGATTATGAAAATCGGCGTGCCGGCTGGCGGACACATTGAAGTGCGCTGCCAGGGGGAAGATGAAGCCCAGGCGGCAGAGGGTATCCTGCAAACTTTGCAGGCAAAGCACATTGTGGGATGACACACAGGAGCAAAGAGAAGAAGAAAAAGAAAGGAGGAAGATGCTGATGAGGGAAGTATTGATTGTGTGCGGGGCAGGAGCATCCAGCGGGTTTATGGCAAAGAGTATCCGGCAGGAGCTAAAGAGAAGAGGGTTGGCAGAGCAGTATTCTTTTATCGCCCGCAGCGACTCAGAATTGGAGGAGTATATCGATGAGATTGATATACTGCTGCTGGGGCCGCATTTAAAGTATATGTATGAGAGCATGAAGAAGGAGTGCGAGCCCTACGGCATACCGGTGTATGTCATTGACCAGAAGGCCTACGGTATGTTGGACGGAGGGGCGATTGTAGATTTTGTGCTGGAAAAATTCGGGGAATAGAAAGATTGACAGGGGGTAGTTTCATGCAAAAATTTATGGGGTTCATGACGGACAAAGTGGCGCCGAAGATGAATGTTATAACGAGAAACCCGTATGTATCGGCGGTGCAGGATGCAATTTTGACCACAATGCCGCTCATATTTATCGGGACAATCGGGACCGTGCTGGATACAATCCGGGAGGCATTTCCCGCCTTCCCGAACTGCAGCGGGTTCAGCACCTTTTCCTTTAATTTGTTGTCTCTGTTTTTAGCCTTTTTGATACCGAGCTTTATCATGGAGAAAAAGAAACAGAGGAGGACGAGGAACCAGGCGGGGCTGGCAGGGCTTTCCCTGTTCATTATGATTATATGCCCTGTGATTGCGGATGATAAATTTACCGTGTCCTTTAAGGCGCTGGGCGCAGGCGGTATGATCGCCGCTATTTTCACCGGTGTTTTTGTGGGCTGGGTGATGAGCGCCTTCGGGAAGCTGCATCTGTTCAAGGAGGACAGCGCCGTCCCGGATTTTGTGACGGTGTGGTTTGACACCCTGATCCCAATTTTGCTGATTCTGCTGGTGGGCTGGGTTGCTACCTCGGTGGCCGGCTTAAATATTCTGGAGCTGATTACAAATTTCTTTATGCCGCTGGTCAATTTCGGGGAGACCTTCTGGGGATTTGTGCTGGTAAACTTCTTGACTATGGCTTTCCTGTACTCGTTTGGCATTTCCACATGGGTGCTCTACTCGGTTATGTCGGTGATCTGCCTGACGGGTATCGCGGCAAATGAAGCGGCGGTGGCTGCAGGGGCAGCCGCGACAAACATCCACGTGTACGAGGTGACCTGGATTATGACGATCGGCGGAGGCGGTGCAACCTTTGCCCTGTCGATTATGATGTGTTTCCTGGCAAAATCTAAGCGGCTGAAGCTGATGGGCGAGACGTGTTTCATACCGAGCATTTTTAATATTAATGAGCCGCTTGTGTACGGGACGCCGATTGTGTTTAATCCAATCCTGATGATTCCCATGTGGCTGTGCGGATTCATCCTGCCGTGCATCACGTGGGCGGCCTTCAAACTATCCCTGGTGCCAATTCCCACCAAGGTGTTTGAAATGTGGTATCTGCCCAAGTTTATCTTTGCATACTTTTCCACAGGATCCCTGCGGGGAGTCCTGCTGGCAGTCGTCCTCTTCGCCGTGTCATGGGTCATATACTGGCCATTCTTTAAGGTGTATGACCGGCAGGTATGCCAGGAGGAGGCGGCATCTCTGGAAAAGCAGCAGGTGCAGGCCGCAAGAGGGGAACAATAAGACGGTAAAGGAGAACAATTATGGGAGAATATTCGATTGAGGAGCTGAACAGCTCTTCCATGCAGATCATCCTACATGCGGGCAACGCGAGGGAACTGTATAATGAAGCGCTGGATCAGGCGGAAGCAGGCATGGAAAGCGCTGTGGGAAGCCTGCTGGATGCGGCGGAGGAGGAGGTCGTCTGCGCCCACAGGATACAGACGCGCCTCATCCAGGGGGCGATCGAGCAGGAACATCCGGATATGACGGTGTTATTTATCCACGCGCAGGATACCTTGATGTCGGTGGACAGCGAATACCGCCTTGTGAAGAGACTGATAAAATTGTACGGGAAATTGGCAGAAATGGGGGAACGATAAAGGATGAAGAAGGCGCCGGAAGGATTTCCAGATAACTTTTTGTGGGGAGGGGCGATTGCGGCAAACCAGGCAGAGGGAGCGTGGGATACGGGCGGAAAGGGCCCGAGCGTAGCAGATATCGAAGAGCTGCCGGAGATTTATAACCCCACGGAAGTCTTTAATTTCAAGCATACGATGGCGGATTTGGACAGGCATCTCTGCGACCAGGAGGGGAATTACCCACGGCGAAGAGGGATTGACTTCTATCACACCTATCCGGACGATTTGGCGCTGATGAAGGAGATGGGCTTCAAATGCTTCCGCACATCGGTGGCGTGGACGAGAATTTTCCCGACGGGGGAGGAAGAGCGTCCAAATGAGGAGGGACTTGCATTCTATGACCGCTTGATCGACGAGATTGTCCGAGACGGCATGGAGCCGATCCTCACGATATCGCACTATGAGATGCCGCTGGCCCTGGTGAAGAAATACGGGGGATGGCATGACAGAAGGCTGATCGCGCTTTTTCTGAACTATGCGAAGGTTTTGCTGGATCGGTACCATGACCGTGTGAAATACTGGATTGTCATAAACCAGATCAACAGTTTTGGATGGGGAGCAGACTTCCCGGGCTTGGGCCTGGTGCAGGGCAGCCATGCCGACATGCTGGAGGCGCGGTACCAGTGCCTGCATCATCAGTTTGTGGCCAGTGCCCTCGTGAAAAAATATGCCAGGGAAATAGACAGCACAGTAAAAATCGGCTGTATGAATGGCTGCAAAATGCGTTACCCATCTACCTGCAGCCCAGAGGATGTGCTGGCGTGCTATCAGTACAACCAGATGAACCAATATGGATACGGGGATGTGCTTCTCCGGGGAGAATACCCGGGATATACATGGCGCATGTTCCAAGAGCGGGGCTGGAATATCCAGATGGAAGCGGGAGATCTGGATATCTTGAAGGAGAATCCAGCGGATTTCTTTTCCTTCAGCTATTACTGCACGGGAATATGCGGGAAAAAGGACGGTCTCCAGGAGAACCCGCTGCTGGAGAAATCGGAGTATGGATGGGCGGTTGACGCGCTGGGCCTGCGCTACTGCCTGAATGCATACTGGGACCGCTGGCAGGTGCCGATCCTGATTGCCGAGAACGGCCTGGGTGTGCGTGACAAGGTAGAAGACGGCCAAATTCATGACAGTTACCGGATTGCATATGTGCGGGAGCATCTGCAGGCGATTAAGGAGGCAATCAAGGACGGCGTGGACTGCTTCGGCTATGCGGCTTGGGGGCCGATCGATATTATCAGCTGTTCCCAGGGAGAAATGGATAAACGGTATGGCTTTATCTATGTGGATCTGGATAATCACGGGAAGGGAAGCGGCAGGAGGATCCGCAAGGACAGCTTTTATTGGTATCAGCATGTCATAGAGACAAACGGCGAAGAGCTGTAGCAAAGAAGCGCAGACGCTAAGATAAGTAGACAGAGGATGTCCTGGCTGTAAAGGAATGGTTTGCAGCCTGGGGACATCCTCTTTGCTTCCCGGGCGATATCCCAGGGTAGATGCGAATATGATGGAGGCAAAGTTTTGCCAGTGCTGCCCAAGGGCGGAAATCAGTTGCCAAAGTTATCACGGCGAGGTTTCACAGATGGATTGACACGTTTTTTGAAACATTATATGCTATCTTAAGAGAACATCAGAAAAACAGCCGCCGGGGGCGGCAGAGAGGGTGTGGGAAGGATGGTTTACAGAAATTTTCAGGATGAGAAGCTGTCGATGCTGGGCTTTGGAGCCATGCGGATGCCGGTGGCAGACGGGGACGATGCGAAGATTGTGGAGGCCGAGGCTGCGCGGATGGTGGACCGGGCGATGGAGGCCGGCATCAATTACTATGATACCGCCTGGGGCTACCACGGCGGGAACTCTGAGCGGGTGCTGGGGAAAGCGCTGGGCAAGTATCCCAGGGAGAGCTTTTTCCTGGCGGATAAATTTCCGGGCTACGACCTGGGCAACATGGATAAGGTGGAGGAGATCTTTGAGGAGCAGCTGAAAAAATGCGGCGTGGACTATTTTGACTTCTACCTGTTCCACAACGTGTGTGAGATGAACATTGACGCCTACCTGGATCCCAAGTACGGTATCTTCGATTATCTGCGCAGACAGCGGGACGCAGGCCGGATCCGGCATCTGGGCTTCTCCGCCCACGGGAACTGCCAGGTTATGGAGCGTTTCCTGAAAGCCTACGGCAAAGACATGGAATTTGGGCAGATCCAGCTGAATTACCTGGACTGGGAGTTCCAGGACGGGAAGGACAAGGTGAAGCTGCTGGCGGGATACAGCATCCCGGTGTGGGTCATGGAGCCGCTGCGGGGCGGACGGCTTGCCTCCCTGGATGGGGAGGCGCAGGAGAAGCTGCGCGCCCTGCGGCCGCAGGAGGAAATTCCAGCCTGGGCGTTCCGGTTCCTGCAGAGGATTCCGCAGGTGGCCGTGATTCTCTCCGGCATGTCCGATATGGCGCAGCGGGAGGCCAATATCCGCACCTTTGGGGAGGAGAGGCCGCTGAACGGGGAGGAGACGGCTGCGCTGCTGGCCATCGCGTCGGAGATGACGGGGAAGAGCGTGCTTCCCTGTACCGCCTGCCATTACTGTACCAGCCACTGCCCGCAGGGGTTGGATATCCCCATGCTGCTGGGCCTCTACAATGAGCACTGCTTCACCCAGGGCGGTTTTATCGCGCCGATGGCGCTGGAGGCGGTGCCGGAGGATAAGCAGCCTTCCGCCTGCATCGGGTGCAGGAGCTGCGAGGCTGTCTGTCCCCAGCAGATCAAAATCTCGGAGGCGCTGGCGGATTTTGCGGAGAAATTGAAGGAAGCGGAGTAATCAGAAAGAGGCGAAGCAGCCGGGGCAGGCGGAGCAATCCGAAGAGGCGAAGCAGCCGGAGAAGACCGGCAGATAAGGGGGATAGAGCTATGAGAAACATATTGGTGGTCGTGGACATGCAGAAGGATTTTGTAGACGGGGCGCTTGGCACGCCGGAGGCCCAGGAGATTGTGGGGGCGGTGATGGACAAGATCCGCTCTTACCCGCCGGAGAACATTTACGCGACGCGGGACACCCACGGGCTGGATTACTTGGAGACGGCGGAGGGGCGGCGTCTGCCGGTGGTGCACTGTGTCAAAGGGACGCCCGGCTGGGAGCTGTATCCAGGGGTGAAGGAGCTGCTGGCGGACGCTGTGATTGTGGACAAGCCTACCTTTGGCTCCGTGGAGCTTGCCCAGATGCTGGCGGCGGAGAATGAGAAGGAGGAGCTGGAGATCGAGCTGATCGGGCTGTGCACAGACATCTGTGTGGTGTCTAACGCCCTGCTCTTGAAGGCATTCATGCCCGAGGTGAAGATCGCTGTGGACGCCTCCTGCTGCGCGGGCGTGACCAAGGAAAGCCATGGAGCAGCCCTCCAGACGATGGATATGTGCCAGATTTTCGTGCGCGGCTGACAGACTGCCGGGAAAAGGCGGACGGAAGGCTGGGGAAAGGCGGACAGGCTGCCGGGAAAAGGCAGACGGAGTGCCGGGGAAAGGCTGACAGATTGCACACAAATATGTGCACGGACTGGCCGAAAGAGGCGCAGGTATAAATCCCTTCATTTTACAGATACTACCTTTACAGGAAATAAGCCGCTGGAGGCGTGCGTGTCCTTGCAAACCAAGGATAAACGTAAGAAAGTAAGATGGAGGAATTTTTCTATGAAAGCAACGGGAATCGTAAGAAGGATAGACGACCTGGGAAGGGTGGTAATCCCCAAGGAGATCCGCAGGACGCTGCGGATCCGGGAGGGGACGCCGCTGGAAATCTTTACGGACCGGGAGGGGGAAATTATCCTGAAGAAATATTCGCCCATCGGCGAGCTGGGAACCTTCGCCAAGCAGTACGCGGAGTCCCTGGCCTACACCACCGGGCTGACGGTGTGCGTCTGCGACCGCGACCAGGTGATCGCTGTGGCGGGGGGCTCCAGGAAGGAGCTTCTGGGGAAAAATATCAGCAAACAGCTGGAGACAGTGATTGAGGACCGGGAAAACATCCTGGTGGACGACAAGGAGTACAAATATATCAAGGTGACAGATACGGACAGCGAAGACTTTCGGGGCCAGGCCATCAGCCCCATCATCTGCGAGGGAGACGCCATCGGCGCGGTGGTGATCCTGGGCAAGGAGCAGCAGGAGCTGCTGGGGGAGACGGAGCAGAAGCTGGCCATATCCGCCGCAGGCTTCCTGGGAAAGCAGATGGAGCAGTAGGCTGGGCGAAGGGAAGGGGCTATCTCGCAGAATGCAGGCCTTTGAAGGTGTTTGAAGGGCTTGGATTTTGCTGTGGATGGCCTCTTCTTTTTTGCGAAAAATCATTCCCTGAACAGCAAAACCCGCTGAGCGTTTTGGGAAATCTGTGGTATAATGAAAAGCAGGCGCAATTCACGAAGGGTAAGATAGAGTGGCGGGAGGATTTGCATGGATCATACATATCCGTACATCGCATCTTTGACGAGAGAGCTATTTTTGTTTTATGAGATGCGGTCTTATGAGGAAAGGATTCACCATTTGGCAGACCAGATGATTGCCATTGATTTGGACGATGGTGTGAAGGTCAACTATGCAAAATTCCAGGATGTTTTGGCAAGAATAAAAATAAAGAGAGGTGCTCCGATATGATCATAAATAAACTTAAGTTGGAAAATTTTACAGTTTTTGAAAATCAGCAAATCGAATTTGAACCGGGTATCAATGTGCTTATTGGTGAAAATGGTACTGGAAAAACTCATATTTTGAAAGTTTTGTATTCTGCTTGTCAAAGCGTCGATAAAAAAGTATCATTCGCGCACAAACTTGTTTTAACAATGCTTCCTGATGATTACAAAATATCACGATTACTTACAAGAAAGCCAGGAAACCGTACAGGTATCATTCGTATTACGGCCGGAGAAGCGGAGACGATAGCAGAGAGAGTGCTTACGGCATCATTTAATGGAAAAACGAAAAAATGGGAAGCAGATGTAACCGGTGAAGACGGATGGGAAGAGTCTTTTTCCGGTGTGAGTAGTATCTTTATTCCTGCAAAAGAGATTTTATCTAATAGCTATAATTTGAATGCAGCAGTTGAAAAAAATAATGTACGCTTTGATGATACATATCTAGATATTATCAATGCAGCTAAGATTGACATCTCTGTTGGCAGAAACAGTGATTCTAAAAATTCCATGTTGAGCAAGATTCAGGAAATGACCCATGGTACTGTAGTTTATGATGCCAAAAGAGACGAATTCTATTTAAAAAATAAAAATTCCAGACAGGAATTTAATCTGGTTGCAGAGGGTATCCGAAAAATGGCGCTTTTATGGCAACTGGTAAAAAACGGAACATTGGAAAAAGGCTCCATTCTTTTTTGGGATGAGCCAGAAGCAAATATTAATCCTACGTATATTTCTATTATTGTCGAAATGCTTCTTGAATTGCAGCGACAGGGGGTACAGATATTTATTTCTACTCACGACTATATGATTGCGAGCTATTTTGAAGTAAAGAAGCAAAAAGAAGATAGTGTAATCTTCCATTCTTTATCTCACGCAGAAAGTAAAGATGTTATCTATTATGACAAATCGAAAAGCTTTGATGATTTGAAAAACAACGTTATTATCACTGCGTTTAATAACTTGTTGAATGAGATTTATGATATGGGAGTGTGAGAATATATGTCTGTAGTGTATGTAGAAGAAAACGGACAATACTCTTTGGATTGTTCGAAAGCCATTTGGTCAACGGATAGAATCCATACTTGCTATCAGGATTCTGGTCATCAGTATGGACATATTGGATTTTTATGTGATGTGGATTTTGTTATAGAAAATGAGAAAAATATTTTGCTGGTAGAATATAAAAATGCCAATATTTCTGGAGCGGTAAATCCGAATGCATTTCAGCCGGAAAGCAATAATAAGCTAGAGAATGTAGCCAAAAAGTTTTATGATTCGCTGCACTGGCTCTATTTATCAGGGAAAGACAAGCCCAAAAAGTACATCTATATTTTAGAGTACCCAAGTGGAAATTCTGCTTCAAGGTTAATGATACGTAATAAACTGAGAGAAAAACTTCCGTTTGATTTACAGAAAAATTTTGCTGTTATGGGACGTAAAATGATTGATGAGATAAAAGTAGTTAGTATTTCAGAATGGAATGCAGATGCGGAACTTGGAATATATCCACTTCAACCAGTTTCATCATTGCTTACATAAATTAAGACGACTTCAAAGCTGCCACAGAAAGAGAGGTGCCATAATGACCATAGAAGAAATCCTTGCCGGGGAATCAAAAAATGTGGAATTTAAAGAGGGTCTGCCGGAGAAAAGTATCAAATATATGAAATCTGTGGTTGCCTTTGCCAATGGGAACGGTGGGAAAATCATTTTCGGTATTGCAGATAAAACCAGAGAAGTAGTCGGTTTCGACAAGGAAGATGTATTCCAGAAAATGGATGCCATTGCGAATGCGGTGTCAGACAGCTGCGAACCGGCGATCATTCCGGACATCACGCTACAGACGGTGGACGGCAAGACGATCATTGTCGTGGAAATTTCCGAAGGAAGGCTATTCGAAAATCAGGAATGAAGCGCTCGCCCATGCGTTTTCTTATATGAATTTAATTGAACACTGGGGAAGCGGGATTCCGAGAATTATCGGCAAAGTAAAGGCCGCCGGTCTCCGGGAACCGGAATTTATTGGTGGGGAAGTGGATTTACGCATCAATATCTATCGGGGACAGAGTAACGATGCCGCTGATGTTGATAGTGCCGAAAAAGTGCCGGATAGTGCCAGTACAGTGCCGGATAGTGCCGGTAAAGTGCCGGAAACTGACCAGGAGAAGCAAATTTACAAAGTTGCCCAGAAAAATGGTCGAAAGTGGATGGCTGAGAAGAGAAGGTGCGGCACGAAGCACAATTTATGTAAATAACACGGAAGGAAGGTAACGCTGCCTTCTCCCTATTCCCATGAAAAGGGGCTGCTCATTGTTGGGCAGCCCCTTCAGCCATCTTATTTACTTTACATGCAAATCCGCGCACAGCCCTGTGCGGGCTGAGGCGTATGGCCCGTTGCACACCGGCGCGAGCTTCGCCGCAGCCATCACAGCTTGGCCACCTTGGAGGAGTACTCGTTCAGCAGGCGCTTCTTCATATCGAAGAGCTTGTCCGACAGGTCCACATATACCTGGTGCGGGTTCATCAGCCTGCGGGATTCCTCCCAGAGGGTATCCAGCTCCTGGGCCGCATAGTCCCGGATCTCCATGACGGAGGGGGAGGTGTAGACGCATTCCCCGCCCAGGAAGACGGGCACCATAATCTCCCGCATCTCGTAGGTACCGCCCAGGAGCCGTGTCTCCTTCCACGTCTCGATCGGGTCGAAAATCACCAGATCCTGGGACGGGTCGAAACTCTCCTCCACTAGGGTGATCAGGTCGGCCTTGATCTTGTGGCTGTCCTTCTCATAGATGCGGATGATCTTTTTATTGCCGGGGTTCGTGACTTTCTCCGTATTCTCGGAGAGCTTGATCTTCGGCAAAAACTGGCCGCTCTCGTCCCGGACAGCCGCCAGCTTGTACACGCCGCCGAAGGCCGGGCAGTCCTTGGAGGTGATCAGGTTCGTGCCCACACCCCAGGATGTGATGGCGGCGCCCTGCGTCTTCAGGCTGTCAATCAGGAACTCATCCAGGTCGCTGGAGGCGGAGATGACGGCGTCCGGGAACCCGGCGTCATCCAGCATCTTGCGCGCCTTCTTGGACAGGTAGGCCAGGTCGCCGGAATCCAGGCGGATGCCGTAGCCCTTCATCGGGTAACCGGCAGCCTTCATCTCCCGGAATACGCGGATGGCGTCCGGCACGCCCTGCTTCAGCGTGTCATAGGTGTCCACCAGGAGAATGCAGGCGTCGGGATAGAGCTGGGCGTAAGTCTTGAAAGCCGTGTACTCGTCCGGGAAGCTCATGATCCAGCTGTGGGCGTGGGTGCCCTTCACCGGGACGTCAAACAGCTTGCCAGCCAGTACGTTGGAAGTCCCGATACAGCCGCCGATCATGGCGGCGCGGGCACCGTACGTCCCAGCATCCGGGCCCTGGGCCCGGCGCAGGCCGAATTCCATGATGCCGTCCCCCTTGGCCGCATAGACGACCCGGGCAGTCTTGGTGGCGATCAGGCTCTGGTGGTTGATGATGTTCAGGATGGCGGTCTCCACAAGTTGGGCCTCCATGATGGGGGCGATCACCTTCACCAGAGGCTCCCGGGGAAAGATCACCGTGCCCTCCGGGATGGCGTAGATGTCGCCGGAAAAGCGGAAAACCGCCAGGTATTCCAGGAAGTCCTCGTCAAAGCAGCCCACGCTCCTGAGATAGCTGATATCCTCCGGGGAGAAGCGCAGGTTCTTGATATAGTCGATCACCTGGTCAAGCCCGGCGCAGATGGCGTATCCGTTGCCGCAGGGATTCGTGCGGTAAAAGGCGTCGAAGATTACCGTTTCCTGTTTGTTGGTTTTAAAGTACCCCTGCATCATAGTCAGCTCGTAGAGATCGGTCAGCAGAGACAAGTTCATCATTGTACTCATTTGTATACTCTCTCTTTCCTACATCCGTTCCGCGCGGCGGACAGGGGGAAGCGCGGCGCCCCGCATGCGCCGTCTCCGCAGCTGCTCTGCTGTATTGACAGATGTATTGTATTACTGTATAGCCTAGCACAAATCCGCCGGGAGTTCAAGGCGTTTTGCCGGGGCTTTCCCTTGAAAAAGCGGGGGAGGCATAGTAGAATGGAACAGGAAAGGAAGGGTGGGACGATGGTAATTGACTTGCATACCCATATTTTCCCGGCCAAGATCGCAGGGAAGACAATCGAGAAGCTGGAGGGGCTTTCGGGGCTCCGGGCAGCCACGGACGGCACGCTGGAAGGGCTCCAGGCATCGATGGAGGAGGCCGGTGTGCGCGCCAGCGTGGTGATGCCGGTGATCACAAAACCGGAGCAGTTCGCCTCCATCAACAGCTACGCACGGAAGATAAGCCGGGATACCCTCCCTGCTGCGGACGGCGGGTTTTTCTCTTTCGGGGCAGTACACCCCTACAGCCCGGAGATGGAAGCACAGCTTCGGGAGGTGAAGGAGCTGGGCCTTCTGGGCATCAAGATCCACCCGGATTATCTGGGCGTCATGATCGATGACCCGAAGATGTACCGGCTGATCGACCGGGCCAGCGAGCTGGGGCTTGCGATCTGCATCCACGCGGGGATTGACATCGGGCTTCCGGACAAGGTGCACTGCCCGCCGGAGAAGTCGGCGGCCATGCTGCGGGAGGTGCGGCCCGAGAAGTGCATCCTGGCGCACATGGGCGGATGGATGCAGTGGGAGGATGTGGAGCGCCTTCTGGTGGGCCGGAATGTGTGGTTCGACACGTCCATGGCACGGCGGTTCCTTGAGCCGGAGACGATGAAGCGGATGATCAGGGCGCACGGCGCAGACCGGATTGTCTTCGGCACCGACAGCCCTTGGGGCGGCCAGGCGGAGGAAATCCAGTTTATCAGGGAACTGGGGCTTTCGGCGGCGGAGGAGGAGAAACTTTTTTCCGGCAATGCCAGGAAGCTCTTGGGCTTGTGAGAGGCGGGCGTGCAGGAAGCCTGCCGCTTCCCCCGGCCTCCGGGCGTCTGAGCGGGCAGGAAGCCTGCCGCTTCCCCCAGCCTCCGGGCGTCTGAGCGGGCGGAAATCCGCCCTCTGCGGGACGGTTATGAAAAAATGAAAAAAACACTTGCATTTTGTAAATCAATCATGTATAATGCTGATTGTTGAAACGCGATGGGCCATCGCCAAATGGTAAGGCAACGGACTCTGACTCCGTCATTTCAAGGTTCGAATCCTTGTGGCCCAGCTGAGAAGCAGCTGTCTCATGATTTGTGAGGCAGCTTTTTTCTTGCGTGATACACCCGGCAAGCGGCCATCATGCGCGCATGAATGGACATTCGCCGGGCAGCGGACAGCGCACGGCCTTGCTGGGAGCTGCCCACAGTATCACACGGGCCGGATAGGGGATGAAATTTTCCGATCCAGTCTGCGCAAGGGGAGAATGCCGGAGAGGAGGAATCGGACATGTTTAGCTTTCAGAGCCGGGTGCGCTACAGCGAGGCCGGCATGGACAAAAAGCTGACGCTGAACGGGATTATCAATTATTTTCAGGACTGCAGCACCTTCCACTCGGAGAGCCTGGGAGTGGGATTGGAGGAGCTGGAGAAGGAGGGGAAGGTCTGGGTGCTCTCCGCATGGCAGATTGTGGTGGAGAGGTATCCCCGGCTGTTTGAGAAGATTTCGGTGGAAACATGGCCCTATGACTTCAGCGGCTTTTACGGCATGAGGAATTTTGCCCTGCGGGACGAACAGGGAGAGCTGCTGGCCTGGGCCAATTCCCTGTGGGTGTTCATGGATACCAGGAGCGGGCGTCCGGCCCGGGTCACCCCGATTCAGGTGGAGCGGTATGCCCGGGAGCCCATGCTGCCGATGGAATACGCGCCGCGGAAGGTGCCGGTGCCGAAGGGCAGCGCGGAGCGGGAGAGCTTTGTGGTGCTCAAGCACCAGCTGGATACGAACCGTCATGTGAACAATGGGCAGTACGTCCAGATGGCGGCCGATTTTCTGCCGGAGGGCTTTGCCATCGGGCAGATGAGGGCGGAGTACAAGAAGTCCGCCCAGCTGGGAGACCGGATTGTCCCCTATGTATATGAGGAGGAGACAGAGGGCCGGAGAAAGCTGACGGTGAGCTTGTGCGAGGAGGACGGCAAGCCGTACGCGGTGGTGGAGTTCACGGAGAAGGCTGGGCCGGACAGCGGCGCGGCGCAGCCGGCCGGCTGCTGACAGAAGAAAGGATATGTGGGAGATGTTGCGGTTAGGAGAAATGCAGACACTGGAAATCGTCAAGAAGGTAGACTTCGGCGTGTACCTGGCAGAGGGAGGGGAGCCCCAGGAGCGCGTCCTGCTTCCGGCCAAGCAGGTGCCGGAGGGCGCACGCCCGGGGGATAAGCTGGAGGTGTTCCTGTACCGGGACTCCAGCGACAGGCCCATCGCCACCACGCGCCGCCCTAAGCTTACGCTGGGGGAGACGGCGGTGCTGGAGGTGGTGGAGGTGAGCCGCATCGGCGCCTTCCTGGACTGGGGGCTGGAGAAAGATCTGTTCCTCCCCTTCCGGGAGCAGACACGGCGGGTGCGCAAGGGGGAGCACTGCCTGGCAGCCCTCTATCTGGACAAGAGCAGCCGGCTGTGTGCGACGATGAATGTGTACCATCAGCTGCGGACGGATTCCCCCTATAAAAAGGACGATATGGTGCAGGGAACCATCTACGAGACGAGCCAGGAGTTCGGCGTCTTTGTGGCTGTGGACAACTGCTATTCCGCCAGGATCCCCAGGAGGGAGTGCTTCGGCGACCTGGAGATCGGCAGCCAGGTGGAGGCCCGGGTGCTGGAGGTGAAAGAGGACGGCAAGCTGGAGCTTTCGGTGCGGAACAAGAGCTACCTGCAGATCGACGAGGATGCCCGGCTGATCCTCTCAGTCATCGACGAGTTTGCCGGCGTCCTCCCGTTCAGTGACAAGGTGTCGCCGGAGGTGATCAAGCGGGAGTTCGGGCTGAGCAAGAACGCTTTCAAGCGGGCGGTGGGAAGGCTCCTGAAGGAGGGGAAGATCCGGATGACGGAGAACCGGATTTTCAAGGTGCCGGAGGAGGAACGCCAGGCAAAGGGAGCAAAAACGAAGCCATGACGGAGGCCGGGCTGTCCGGGCGGGCTGGGACTGTGGCGGAAAACAGGCCGCTGCAGGGCGCAAAAGCCAGCACTTTCCATACGGGCTGACGAAAGCCAAGGCCAGGGCTTCGGCAAAGGTGGCCGAGGGGCGGCCGGGGAAAATGGCCTTTTTATCCTTTTTTTACAAACTTTCCAAAACTGCCGCAAAGCTATTGTAATTTGGGGATGCCGTGCTATAATCAAGGCGGAAAAGGGAAAGAGGTTTTAGTAAAAGAAGGAGGATACGAGTATGAAGATCCAGAACATCAAAGATGTAGAGAAATTTTTTCAGGTGGTAGACAGCTGCAAGGGGAAGATCGAGCTGATCACAAGCGAGGGCGACGTGCTGAACTTGAAGTCCAAGCTGTGCCAGTATGTCTCCCTGGCAAATATCTTTTCCAACGAGGCCTATATCCCGGAGCTGGAGCTGAAGGCGGAGAAGGAAGAGGACGTGGAGAGGCTTGTGAATTTTATGATGAACGGCAACTGAGAAGCTGGCGGACAGACAGAGATAGAACAGACGGGGAGGCCGGAATACTTCTGCGCGGGCAGGGTATTCCGGCCTCTGCTTTTGGGTGCTTCCCCTATCCGGCTTTTTGGGGTTCCCCATCCAGCTTACAGGCTTTTTGGGGTTCCCCATCCAGCTTACCGGCTTTTTGGGCTTCCCCTATCCGGCTGCTGACAGGGCGGGGCCGGTATGCTATAATCCTAGGAGAGAGTATGCAGATTGCGGGGAATGAATATGGCGTTTACACATTTGCACGTCCACACGGAGTACAGCCTGCTGGACGGATCCAACAAGATCAAGGAGTGCGTACACCGGGTGAAGGAGCTGGGGATGGACAGCTGCGCCATCACAGACCACGGTGTGATGTACGGGGTGATTGATTTTTACCGGGCGGCCAGGGAGGAGGGGATCAACCCCATCCTGGGCTGCGAGGTATATGTCGCCCCCAACTCCCGGTTTGACCGGGAGGCAGGAGCCGGGGAGGAGCGCTACTACCACATGGTGCTCTTGGCCGAGAACAATGTGGGCTACAGCAATCTGATGAAGATCGTCTCCAAGGGCTTTGTGGAGGGCTATTACTACCGTCCGCGGGTGGACCGGGAGGTGCTGGAGCAGTACCATGAGGGCATCATCGCCCTGAGCGCCTGCCTGGCGGGAGAGATTCCCCGGTATATTATGAGAGGGATGTATGAGGAGGCCAAGGAGACGGCCATGTATTTTGAGCGGCTGTTCGGCAGGGGAAGCTTCTTCCTGGAGCTGCAGGATCACGGGATTCCCCAGCAGAGGACGGTCAACCAGCAGCTGGTGCGCATGAGCCGGGAGACGGGGATCCCCCTTGTGGCCACGAACGACGTCCACTACACTTACGCGGAGGATGAGAAGCCCCACGATATCCTGCGGTGCATCCAGACCGGCAAGAAGCTGGCGGATGAGGACCGCATGCGCTATGAGGGCGGGCAGTACTATCTGAAATCCCCCCAGGAGATGGAGGAGCTGTTCCCGTACGCCAAGGAGGCGCTGGAGAACACGGAGAAGATCGCCGCGCGGTGCCATGTGGAGATCGCCTTCGGGGAGACGAAGCTGCCCCGCTACGATGTGCCGGACGGGGAAACCTCCTGGGAGTACCTGCAGAAGCTTTGCCGGGAGGGCCTTGCGCGCCGGTACCCAGACGACGGCAGCAGCGTGGGAAAGCAGCTGGACTATGAGCTGGGTATTATCCAAAAGATGGGGTACGTGGACTACTTTCTCATTGTGTGGGACTTTATCAATTATGCCAGGAGCCAGGGGATCATGGTGGGGCCGGGCAGAGGATCTGCGGCGGGCAGCGTGGTCTCCTACTGCCTGGGGATCACCAACATCGACCCGACACGCTACCAGCTGCTGTTCGAGCGCTTCCTGAACCCGGAGCGGGTGTCCATGCCGGATATCGACGTGGACTTCTGCTTTGAGCGGCGCCAGGAGGTCATCGACTATGTGATCAGGAAATATGGAAAGGACCGGGTGGCGCAGATTGTCACCTTCGGGACCATGGCGGCCAAAGCAGTCATCCGGGATGTGGGGAGGGTGATGGATCTCCCCTACGCCTTTGTGGACACGATCGCTAAGATGGTCCCCACGGAGCTGAACATCACCATCGACAAGGCGCTGAAGGAAAATCCGCAGCTGCGCAAGGCGTACGAGGAGGACGAGCGGGTGCGGACGCTGATCGATATGTCCAAGAGGCTGGAGGGACTCCCGCGCCATGCCTCCATGCACGCGGCGGGCGTGGTGATCTGCCAGGAGGATGTGGACGAGTATGTCCCGCTGTCCAGGGCGGCGGACGGCTCCATCACCACCCAGTTCACCATGACCACGCTGGAGGAGCTGGGGCTCCTGAAGATGGATTTCCTGGGGCTTCGCACGCTGACGGTGATCCAGAATGCCGTGCGGATGGCGCAGGAGAGCTCCGGGAAGCCCATTGACATCGACCGCATCGATTTTGACGATAGGGAGGTGCTGGCGTCCATCGGCACCGGGCGGACAGAAGGGATTTTCCAGCTGGAGAGCACGGGAATGAAAAATTTCATGAAGGAGCTCAAGCCCCAGAGCCTGGAGGATATCATCGCAGGCATCTCGCTTTACCGGCCGGGCCCGATGGAATTTATCCCCCAGTATATCCGGGGCAAAAACAATCCGGCCACGATCCACTACGACTGCCCGCAGCTTGTGCCGATCCTGGAGGCCACCTACGGGTGCATTGTCTACCAGGAGCAGGTGATGCAGATCGTGCAGCGGCTGGCTGGTTATACGCTGGGGCGCAGCGACCTGGTGCGCAGGGCTATGTCCAAGAAAAAGGCGGCGGTGATGGAGAAAGAGCGCCAGAACTTTGTGTACGGCAACCAGGAGGAGGGCGTGCCGGGGTGCATCGCCAACGGGATACCGGAGAGCACCGCCAACAAAATCTACGACGAGATGATCGACTTCGCCAAGTACGCGTTCAACAAATCCCACGCGGCGGCCTACGCGGTGGTGGCCTATCAGACAGCCTGGCTGAAATACTATTACCCTGTGGAGTTCATGGCGGCCCTGATGACGTCGGTCATCGACAACCCGGCCAAGGTGTCGGAGTACATCCTCACCTGCCGCCAGATGAATATCGAGATCGCTCCGCCGGACATCAACCAGGGCGTGGCGGGCTTTTCCGTGGCGGACGGGAAAATCCGCTATGGCCTGGCCGCGATCAAGAGTATCGGGCGGCCGGTGATCGAGGCGATTGTGAAGGAGCGGCAGGAGCGGGGACCCTTTGTCAGCTTGAAAGACTTCATCGGGCGGCTGTCAGGCAAGGAGGTCAACAAGCGGACGATCGAGAATTTCATCAAGGCCGGCGCGCTGGACGGCCTGGGCGGCACAAGGAAGCAGCTGATGCAGGTGTACGTGCAGGTGATGGAGCAGGTCAGCCAGGAGAAGAAATCTTCCATGACTGGGCAGATGAGCCTGTTCGATTTTGTGGGCGAGGAGGCCAGGAAGGATTTCGAGATCACCATGCCCAATGTGGGGGAATACGGCAAGGAGGCGCTGCTGGCATTTGAGAAGGAAGTGCTGGGCGTGTATATCAGCGGCCATCCCCTGGAAGAATATGAGGAGAGGTGGAAGAAGAACATCACAGCGGTGACGGCAGACTTCCTCTGGGATGAGGAGGAGCACCGGGCAGCCGTCCAGGACGGCGACCGGGTGGTGATCGGCGGGATGATCACGGAGAAGACGGTGAAGCACACGAAGAACAACCAGCTGATGGCCTTCGTGACGGTGGAAGACCTGGCCGGCAGCGTGGAGGTGGTGGTATTCCCGCGGGACTACGAGGCCAACGCCGCGCTCCTGTCGGAGGACGCCAAGGTGTTCATCCGGGGCAGGGTGTCCGGAGAGGAGGAGAAGGCCAGCAAGCTGATCTGCGAGAAGGTCTACGCCTTCGACGATGTGCCCCGGGAGCTGTGGATCCAGTTCGCCACAGCGGAGGATTACCAGCAAAGCGGGGAGCGGCTGGCAGAGCTGCTGCGGCAGTCCGACGGCTCCGACACGGTGGTGCTCTATATCCGCAGCCCCAGATCGATGAAGCGGCTGGGCCCCCAGTCCAATGTCCATATAGACGGCGAGCTGCTGGGAAAATTGACGGAAGAGTTCGGGGAAAACAATGTAAAAGTTGTAGAGAAAGCCATTGAAAACAGAAGGTGAATGCTTTAAAATAGAGGAAGTCAGGAAGGAAGAAAAAATAAGACAGACAGTTCCGGTGTGGGAGCCGGGGGTACAGGAGGGAAAACATGCCAAAGGAGATTCATACCATAGGGGTTTTGACCAGCGGAGGAGATGCGCCGGGAATGAACGCCGCCATACGGGCAGTGGTCAGGAGGGCGATCGTCCAAGGCAAGAAAGTGAAGGGGATCAAGAAGGGGTATAACGGGCTTTTAAATGAAGAGATTATAGATATGGACGTCACCTCTGTGTCCGATACGATACAGAGAGGCGGTACGATTTTGTACACGGCCAGGTGCCAGGAATTCCTGACGCCCGAGGGACAGAAGGAGGGCGCCCGGATCTGTGAGAAGCATGGGATTGACGGCCTGGTGGTCATCGGCGGCGACGGCTCTTTCAAGGGCGCGCAGAAGCTGGCTGCCCTGGGCATCAACACCGTGGGGCTGCCGGGGACGATTGACCTGGACATTGCCTGTACGGATTACACCATCGGGTTTGACACAGCTGTGAATACGGCGATGGAGGCCATCGACAAAGTGCGGGACACCTCCACCTCCCATGAGCGGTGCAGCATTATCGAGGTGATGGGCAGGAACGCGGGGTATATCGCCCTCTGGTGCGGGATCGCCAACGGCGCGGAGGATATCCTGCTGCCGGAGCGGTATGACTATGACGAGCAGAAGCTGATCGACAGCATTATCCGCAACCGCAAGCTGGGCAAGAAGCACCACATCATCGTTAACGCGGAGGGAATCGGACATTCCGCCAGCATGGCCAGGAGGATTGAGGCCGCCACGGGGATGGAGACCCGGGCGACAATCCTGGGACATATGCAGAGGGGCGGCAACCCCACGTGCAGGGACCGGGTATATGCCTCGGTGATGGGAGCTTACGCAGTGGATCTGCTGTGCGAGGGCGCGAGCAACCGTGTCGTCGCCTACAAGGACGGCAGATATACGGACTTTGACATCGATGATGCGCTGGCTATGCAGAAGGATATTTCCGAGTATGTGTACGGCGTGTCCCGCAGCTTGGCCATCTGAGCAGGCGGGGATGCCAGGGGAACCAAATGGAGAGTAGAAGAGTAGAATGGAAGGCCGGAGATGCTCCGGCCTTTCTGCTGCGGTGAAACGGCCGCGGCAGAGAAGAGAGAGAATGAGGAGCGAAAGGGGAGGAGCCGTATGATCACCAGCGCCAGCAACAGCAGGATCCGGAATATACAGCAGCTGAACACGAAGGGGAAGGCCAGGAGGGAGCAGGGGCTTTTCGTGGCGGAGGGCCTGAAAATGTTCCAGGAGGCTCCCCGGGAGCAGATCGCGGAGGTCTATGTGTCGGAGAGCTTCGCGGATGAGCACGGGGACAACCTTCGGGGGCTGCCCTGGGAGATGGTGGAGGACCGGCTGTTCACCAGCATCTGCGACACGAAGACGCCCCAGGGGATCCTATGCCTCCTGCGGCGGTTCTCCTACAAGGCGGAGGATATCCTTGGCGGAGACAGCCCGTGCGTGCTGCTGCTGGAGGACATACAGGATCCGGGCAACCTGGGCACGATCTTCCGCGCCGGGGAGGGGGCCGGGATCTCTGGGATATGGCTGAGCAAAGGCTGTGTGGACGTCTACAATCCCAAGACCATCCGCTCCACCATGGGCTCTGTCTACCGGGTGCCCTTTGTCTATGGGGAGAGCTTGGAGGAAGCCGCCGGGATGCTGCGGGAGAGGGGGATACCGCTGTATGCCGCCCATCTGAAAGGGACGGCTTTCTATGACCAGGAGGATTACGCATCTGGCTGCGCGTTCCTGATCGGGAACGAGGGGAACGGCCTGACCCCGGAGGCGGCAGCCCTGGCAGACCGCTATATCCGGATTCCGATGGAGGGGCGCCTGGAGTCGCTGAATGCGGGGGTGGCGGCCTCACTGCTGGCTTATGAGGCGTACCGGCAGCGGCGGCATAAAAAGACTTTACAAGACGGGCGGAAGTTGCTAGAATAAGCTTAATATATTACGAAATTATTACGTTTTGGAGCCTTGCTGCGTTTCGGACGCGCCAGGGACAGGAAGTTGCAGTGTCAGGTGATAGGATGAAGGCAGAGAAGGAGAATATAGAAAAGAACGAAGCGGCCAGGCAGGATCAGGCAGCCCCCAGGAAGAGACGGACGAGGGAAGAGATGGAGGAGCGCCGGAATGCCAGGAGGAAGCTCTACGAGGAGATGGAGGCGTTCGAGAATGACTTGCCGGATTTCCTCAAGGAGGAGCTGGCCAGGATGGACGCGGAGAGCAGCCGCAGGCGCCAGGCGAAGGCTGGCGGGCGGCAGCGGGCGAAGGCTGCGCAGGAGCAGGACAAGCGCCCGGCGGAAGCGGTGCAGGAGACGCCTGCACAGGCGAAGGACAAGCGTCCAGTGGAAGCGGTGCAGGAAGCGCCCGCACAGGGGAAAGCGAAGAGCCGGAGAGAGCAGGCGAAGGAAGAACCCGGGGAGAATAGCCGGGCGAAGAGCCGGAGGGAGCAGGCGAAGGAAGAGCCCGGCGAGAAGAGCCGGAAGACGAAGAAGAATCCCGTGCAGGAGAGCCTGGAGAAGCTTTGGCAGGCGCAGGGGAGTAGCCAGGCGGCAGAAGTCCGGGAGGCGCCTGGGCAGGAAAACCAGCAGAAGCGGGGCGGCAGAAGGCGCCGCAGCTCCCGGCGGGAGAGGCTGAACGTGCGGTTGTATGTGCTGTGCGCGTCTGTGACGGCGGCCGTGATGCTGGGCGGCTTTTTCGGGCTGCGCGCCCTGGGCATTATCGGCGGCTACGAGCTGTACGAGGTGTACGTGAACGAACAGCTGATCGGCAAGGTGTACACGGAGCAGGAGGGCCGGGAGGTGTACCAGGATGTGCGCCGCCAGATCGTGTCCGCCTCGGACGAGATGGTGCTCATGTCCGCAGACTGCGACATCCGCAAGGTGGACGCGCTGATCAAGCAGCCCACCGGCCAGGAGGAGCTGCGGGCCAATATGGAGGAGGCGCTGCAGAGCAGCATCATGGGCACGCTGGATAAGGCGTACACGGTGAAGATCGGCGATTATATCGTGAACATGGGCAGCAAGGAGGATGTGGCAGCCCTGCTGAACACCGTGAAGGAGCCCTATGACGCCAACGGGGAGTATACGGTGCAGCTGGTGGCGGACACGAGCCGGGAGCTCACCGGGATTACGACGAAGATTGTTCGGACGGAGGAGAGCCAGGACATCGAGGGGATTATCACGGAGATTGACCAGCAGGAGCTGGAGGAGGAGGCTGTCCAGGCCGCCCAGGCGGCTGCAGGGACAAAGTCGGAGGAGGAAGAAGCGTCCGGGGAGGAACCGCTGCCGGAGTCTACCGGCGAGTCGGATGGGCTGAAGGACGTCGCCTTCGTGGAGGACATCGAGGTGGCCGAGACCTATGTGTCCAAGGACAGCGTGGTGTCCCTGGAGCAGGCGGTGGCCGAGGTGACCAAGGAGAAGGAAGAGAACAAGGTCTATGAGGTGGTGGACGGGGACTGCCTGTCCATCGTGGCAGATAAGAACGGCATGACGGTGGCGCGCCTATTAGAGCTGAACGAAGGGATGGAGGAGGACACGGTCATCCAGGTGGGCGACGAGCTGGTGGTGACACAGCCGGAGCCTGAGCTCTCCGTCATTACCAAGCAGGAGGAGACGTACGAGGAGGACTACGAGGAGCCGGTGCAGTATGTGGACAACGACGAGTGGTACACGACGCGCCAGGAGGTGATCCAGGAGGCCTCCACAGGCCATCGGAAGGTGACGGCGATGGTCACCTACCAGAACGGGAAGGAGACGGGCAGGGAGATTATCGCCGAGACGGTGATAACAGCGGCAGTGCCCCAGATTATAGAGAGGGGAACGCAGACGCCGCCCACCTATATCAAGCCCATATCCGGGGGAACCTTGACCTCGGGCTTCAAGCAGAGATGGGGACGGATGCACAAGGGCATAGACTGGGCCTGCCCGGTGGGGACGGCAGTCAAAGCCTCCAGCGGCGGCACCGTCGTGGGAGCAGGCTGGGTGAACGGCTACGGCTACTGCGTCACCCTGCGCCATCCGGACGGCAAGCAGACGCGGTACGCGCACCTGAGCAAGATCCTGGTGAAATATGGGCAGAGCGTGGACCAGGGAGAGAAGATCGCCCTCAGCGGAAATACAGGGAGGAGCACCGGGCCGCACGTACATTTCGAGATCATCGTGAATGGCAGCCAGGTGAACCCCATGAACTACCTGTAGGACAGGGCAAGAAAGAAAATGATTTACAAATGGCAAAGGATTGGTATATAATAACCAGAGGACAGCGGCGGGAACGCCGCCGTCCCGATCCGTTTTGTGGATGGCAGACGACAAGTTTCGAGGTGTATAGATGGAGCAGTATGTAATCAAAGGCGGGAATCCATTAGTCGGCGAGGTGGAGATCGGCGGAGCGAAGAACGCGGCGCTGGCGATCCTGGCAGCGGCTATCATGACGGACGACACGGTATTGATTGAGAATATACCGGATGTGAAGGATATCAATGTATTGATTCAGGCGATCGAGGGCATTGGGGCGAAGGTGGACCGCAAAGACCGGCATACCGTAGCGATCAACGGGGCCAATATTGACGCGCTGAATGTGGATAACGAGTATATTAAGAAGATCCGTGCCTCCTACTATCTCCTGGGCGCCCTGCTCGGGAAATATAAGAAGGCTTCGGTGCCCCTGCCGGGGGGATGCAATATCGGGAGCCGCCCGATTGACCAGCACTTGAAGGGATTTCGGGCGCTGGGCGCTGAGGTGAAGATCGAGCACGGCTATGTTATCGCCGAGGCGAAGAGCTTGAAGGGGAGCCATATTTACCTGGATGTGGTGAGCGTGGGAGCCACCATCAACATTATGATGGCGGCCTGCCTTGCGCAGGGGAATACCATCCTGGAGAATGCGGCCAAGGAGCCCCACGTGGTGGATGCGGCCAACTTCCTGAACAGTATGGGCGCCAATATCAAGGGCGCGGGCACAGACGTGATCCGTATCCGGGGCGTGCAGGCGCTGCACCGCACGGAGTACTCCATTATCCCTGACCAGATTGAGGCCGGGACCTTCATGTTTGCCGCAGCGGCCACGAAGGGGGACGTGACGGTCAAGAACGTCATCCCGAAGCATCTGGAGGCGACGACAGCCAAGCTCATCGAGATCGGCTGCGAGGTGGAGGAATTTGACGACGCTGTGCGCGTGGTGTCCTCCAAGGCGCTGCGCCATACCCATGTGAAGACCCTGCCGTACCCGGGATTCCCCACAGACATGCAGCCGCAGATCGCTGTCACGCTGGCACTGTCTTCCGGGACGAGCATCGTGACGGAGAGTATTTTTGAGAACCGGTTTAAGTATGTGGATGAGCTGGCCCGGATGGGGGCGAACATCAAGGTGGAGGGGAATACCGCCATCATCAACGGTGTGCCGCGGTTTACCGGGGCGCATGTGAATGCGCCGGACCTGCGGGCAGGCGCTGCGCTGGTCATTGCGGGGCTGGCAGCCGAGGGAACCACGGTGGTGGACGACGTCCACTATGTGGAGCGCGGCTATGAGTGCTTTGAGGAGAAGCTGAAGGCGCTGGGAGCGCAGATGGAGAAGGTGTCCGGCGAGAAGGAGATCCAGAAGTTCCGCCTGAAGACCGGCTGAGATAGCTTGTAAACCGAATGATGGATGAGAGGACAGGACGGGGTGCTGCCGGAGGGCGGCGTGCCGTCCTTTGTGCGCAAGAAAAGGTTGATTCTTCCGAGGGAATTAGGTATGATAGACAGAAGAAAAGGAGAGATGGAGCCATGGATTTGATTACAGTGAGAGAGCTATACAGGAACCCCGAGAGCTATATCGGGCAGGAGATCCGGGTAGGCGGCTGGGTGAGAAGCCTGCGGGCCTCCAAGGCCTTCGGGTTCATCGTGATGAATGACGGCACATTCTTTGAGCCGCTGCAGATCGTATACCATGACAAGCTGGAGAATTTTGGCGAGGTGTCCAAGATGAACGTGGGGACGGCTATCCTGGCCCGGGGCGTGCTGGTGGCCACGCCGGAGGCCAAGCAGCCCTTTGAGATCCAGGCGGAGGAGGTTGTGGTGGAGGGGCCGTCCACCCCGGATTACCCGCTGCAGAAGAAGCGGCACAGCTTTGAGTACCTGCGGACGATCAGCCATCTGCGCCCCAGGACGAACACCTTCCAGGCAGTGTTCCGCGTGCGCTCCCTGTGTGCGTATGCCATCCACAAATTTTTCCAGGAGAGGGATTTCGTCTATGTGCACACGCCGCTGATTACCGGCAGCGACTGCGAGGGCGCCGGGGAGATGTTCCAGGTGACCACCTTGGATTTGGAAAACCTGCCCAAGGGCGAGGATGGCACCGTGGATTATAAGAACGACTTTTTCGAGAAACCCACGTCCCTTACGGTCTCCGGCCAGCTGGAGGCAGAGTGCATGGCCATGGCCTTCGGCAAGGTGTACACCTTCGGGCCTACCTTCCGGGCGGAGCGCTCTTACACCCAGCGCCACGCCGCGGAGTTCTGGATGATCGAGCCGGAGATGGCCTTCGCCGACCTGACCGACGACATGGACGTGATCGAGGCGGCTATCAAATATGTGA
>CALWMI010000095.1 GCA_944381745.1 uncultured Lachnospiraceae bacterium
CCGATCACGCACAGGCGGCCGGTCACGTCCGGCTGGCCCTGGCGCAGCTCATACTCCTGGGGCGTCAGGTCGAAATAGATCCAGGAGCCGTCCTTGGCCGCAACCATGCCCTTCGCCCGCAGCACAATGCCAAACTCCTGGGAATCTGCCATGCGCTTCAGGATGCCCTCGATCTCCTCCCGGTCATATTTGTGGTGGGTCTGGGTCCCCCAGCTGGTGAACACCTCGTCCGCATGGTGATGGCCCTCGTGGCCGTGGCCATGCCCGTGATCGTGGCCGTGCTCATGCCCGTGCTCATGCCCGTGCTCGTGATCGTGCTCGTGATCGTGGCCGTGCTCATGCCCGTGGCCGTGCTCATGCCCGTGCTCGTGATCGTGCTCGTGTTCGTGGCCGTGCTCGTGATCGTGCTCATGGGGATGCTCGTGGCCGTGCTCATGCTCATGGGGATGCTCGTGGTCATGGTGATGGCCGCACTCCGGGCAGATGTCCTCTTCCTCCATGAGCTCCATCACAAAATCATTCTCCTGCTCCATCGCTGCCAGGATCTGCTGCCCGCTGATCTCATCCCAGGGCGTGGTGACGATGGTAGCCTTGGGATTTTTCTCCCGGAGCATCTGCACCGCGGCGTCCAGCTTCTCCTCCGACAGCTTCTGGGTACGGCTGAGGATGATGGCCTTGGCGCTCTCCACCTGGTTGTTGTAGAACTCCCCGAAATTCTTCATGTACATCTTGCACTTGGTGGCGTCGGCCACCGTGGTGTAGGTGGACAGCTGGATGTCCGCATGCTCCGCCACATTCAGCACCGCCTTGCACACGTCCGACAGCTTGCCCACGCCCGACGGCTCAATGATAATCCGGTCGGGGGCAAACTGCCTCAGCACATCCTGCAGGGCCGTGCCGAAATCCCCCACCAGTGAGCAGCAGATGCAGCCGGAATTCATCTCCGTGATCTGCACGCCGGAATCCTTCAGGAAGCCGCCGTCAATGCCGATCTCCCCGAACTCGTTCTCGATGAGCACAATCTTCTGTCCCGCGAAGGCCTCTTTCAGAAGCTTCTTGATCAGCGTCGTCTTACCGGCTCCAAGGAAGCCGGAAATAATGTCTATCTTTGTCATATGATCCCTTCCTGTCTAAATATGAAAATAATCGATGGGACATCCCACACCGGGATACGCTGTGAAAAATCCCCTCAGTCCTCGAAGGACTCCTTGAGCTTATCCATGAAGCCCTTCTTCTTAGGCTTCTCGCGCTTGTCAGGCTTCTCATTCTTCTCGCCCCGGTCGCTCTTCTCCTGGTTCAGGCTGTTGCCGGTCAGGTAGTCAAACTGCTTAAGCAGCTCTCTCGCCTCCGGGCTTAAGTGGTCCGGCGTCTTGATCACAAGGGTGACATAGTGGTCTCCCCGCACCGACTTGTTGCGGATGGACGGCACGCCCTTGCCCCGCAGCCGCACCTTGGTGTCCGTCTGGGTTCCCGGCTTCACGTCGTAGATCACCGGCCCGTCCACGGTGTTGATCTTCAGCTCGCCGCCCAATGCCGCCTGGGCATAGCTGATGGACACGGTGGAAAAGATATTCATGTCCTGCCTCTGGAAGACCGGATGCCTGGAGACAATCACCTCCACCAGGAGGTCGCCCCGCGGGCCGCCGTTCACTCCCGGCTCGCCCTTCTCCCGGATGCGGATGCTCTGGCCGTTGTCGATGCCGGCGGGGATGCTCACCTGGATCTTCTTCCTGCTGGACACATAGCCGGTTCCATAGCAGTCTGGGCACTTGTCCTTGATCACCTTGCCGGTTCCATGGCAGTCCGGGCAAGTCTGGACATTCCGCACCATCCCGAACAGGGACTGCTGGGTGTAGGTCACCTGTCCCTTGCCGCCGCACTTGGGGCAGGTGACCGGCGACGTCCCGGCTTTCGCCCCGCTTCCGTGGCAGGTAGGGCACTCTTCCTTCAAGTTCAGCTCCAGCTCCTTCTCGCAGCCGAAAATCGCCTCCTCGAAGGTGATCCGCACACCGGCGCGCAGGTTGGCCCCTTTCATCGGGCCGCTGTTCCCCCTGCGGCTTCTGCCGCCCCCGAACAGGTCGCCGAAGATATCTCCAAAGATATCTCCCATATCCATATTGGTAAAGTCGAAGCCGCCGGCTCCCCCTGCCCCGCCCTCAAAGGCTGCGTGGCCGAACTGGTCATACTGCCGCCTCTTGTCCGGGTCGCTCAACACTGCGTAGGCTTCCGAAGCCTCCTTAAATTTCTTCTCCGCTTCCTTGTCCCCTGGGTTGGCGTCCGGGTGATATTTCTTTGCCAGTACACGGTAGGCCTTCTTAATGGCAGCTTCATCTGCCCCCTTATCCACGCCAAGGACCTCATAATAATCTCTCTTGCTCTCTGCCATTTTCGCCGTTCCTTTCTATCCGGCAGCTTCTGGCTGCCGCGCCGAAAGAGGCCGTCTGCCTTACACATCCGGCCTCTTTTGGCGTATCTCTCTTTTTTCTTATCATCATCCGGCGGCTGCGCCGCCAGGAATTATACCTCCCGGTAGTCTCCGTCCACCACGTCGTCGTCCGGCTTGCTGGAGGTGTCTGCCTGCTGGTAGCTTCCCGCATCCGGGCCTGCCCCCTGGGCTCCTCCTGCCGCGCCCTGGGCCTGCTCGTAAACCTTGGCGAACAGCTTCTGGGCGCTGTTCATCAGCCTCTCCCTGCCGGACTTCAGGGCGTCCACATCAGCCGCGCTCATGTTATCCGCCGGCGTCTTCTCCAGAAGCGCCTTCAGGTCATTCAGCGCGCTCTCCACTTCTGCCTTGTCGCCCGCGTCGATCTTGTCGCCCACCTCTTCCATGGCCTTCTCGGTCTGGAATACCATGGCGTCGGCGTCGTTCCTTGCATCTACGCCCTCCTTGCGCAGCTTATCCTGCGCCTCGAACTGGGCAGCCTCCTTCACGGCCTTGTCGATGTCTGCCTCAGACATGTTGGAGCCGGAGGTGATGGTGATGTGCTGCTCCTTGCCGGTTCCCAGATCCTTGGCGGATACGTTCACAATGCCGTTGGCGTCGATGTCGAAGGTAACCTCGATCTGCGGCACGCCTCTCCTTGCCGGCGGGATCCCGTCCAGACGGAACTGGCCTAACGTCTTGTTGTCCCTTGCAAACTGGCGCTCGCCCTGCACCACGTGGATATCCACGGCAGTCTGGTTGTCGGCAGCTGTGGAGAAGATCTGGCTCTTCTTCGTAGGGATCGTCGTGTTCCTCTCAATCAGCCTTGTGGCGACGCCGCCCATCGTCTCGATGGACAGGGACAGCGGCGTAACGTCCAGAAGGAGGATATCCCCTGCGCCCGCGTCTCCGGCCAGCTTGCCGCCCTGGATGGAAGCGCCGATTGCCACGCACTCATCCGGGTTCAGCGTCTTGCTGGGCTCTTTGCCTGTCAGCTGTTTTACCTTCTCCTGGGCGGAGATCATACGTGTGGAGCCGCCTACCAGCAGCACCTTGCTCAGCTCAGACGCCGTGATGCCTGCGTCCTTCAGGGCGTTCTGCACCGGCACTGCCGTGCGCTCGATCAGGTCGCTGGTCAGCTCGTCGAATTTTGCCCTGGACAGGTTCATGTCCATATGCTTCGGGCCCTCGGCTGTGGCGGTGATGAACGGAAGGTTGATGTTGGTCGTGGTGGCGGAGGACAGCTCCTTCTTCGCCTTCTCCGCGGCCTCCTTCAGCCTCTGCATTGCCATCTTGTCGTTGGACAGGTCTACGCCCTCCTGTTTCTTGAACTCATCCACCAGCCACTGGGTGATGCGGTTGTCGAAGTCGTCGCCGCCCAGGTGGGTGTCTCCGTTGGTAGCCAGCACCTCGATGACGCCGTCGCCGATCTCGATGATGGATACATCGAAGGTACCGCCGCCCAGGTCGTACACCATGATCTTCTGCTCTTTCTCATTGTCCAGGCCGTAAGCCAGAGCCGCAGCTGTAGGCTCATTGATGATACGCTTTACATCCAGGCCTGCGATCCTTCCGGCATCCTTGGTCGCCTGGCGCTGCGCGTCGTTGAAGTAGGCCGGCACAGTGATAACCGCCTCAGTCACCTTCTCGCCCAGGTAGTTCTCTGCGTCTGCCTTCAGCTTCTGCAGGATCATCGCGGAGATCTCCTGGGGAGAATACTGCTTGCCGTCGATATTTACCTTGTAATCCTGTCCCATATGCCTCTTGATAGAGGAGATGGTCCTCTCTGCATTGGTGACAGCCTGGCGCTTTGCCGGCTCGCCCACGAGCCTCTCGCCGTTCTTCGTGAAGGCTACCACGGACGGTGTCGTCCTGGCTCCCTCTGTATTCGCGATGACAACCGGCTTGCCGCCCTCCATCACCGCTACACATGAATTCGTCGTTCCTAAGTCAATACCGATAATCTTGCTCATAATCAAGTCCTCCTGTCTATTTTCATTGGAATTACAGTCTGTATCAATTGTATCTATAGCAAACACTCGCGTGTATGTTACCTACCTTAGTTGGCTACCTTCACCATGCTGTGGCGCACCACGCTGTCGCGGTACAGATAGCCCTTCTGGAACTCTTCCACCACAATGCCCTCGCCGACGCTGTCGTCGTCCACATGCATCACTGCGTTGTGCAGGTTCGGGTCGAATTCCTTGCCGACGGCGTCGATCGCCTTGACCTCCATGCCGTCCAGCATCTCCATCAGCTGCTTGTAAATCATCTCCATGCCCTGGACGAAGCCCTCCTGCTTCTGCTCCTCCGGGACACTGGCAAGCCCGCGCTCGAAATTGTCCACCACCGGGAGCAACTTCTCAATGACGCTCTTCACGCCCACCTCGTACATGCCTGCCTTCTCCCGCTCCGTGCGCTTGCGGAAATTGTCGAACTCCGCCATTTGGCGCATCACGCGGTCCTTCAGCTCTTCAATCTGAATGTCCTTCTTATCCTTCTTCTCTTTCTTCTTCTTTCCGAAAAAGCCCTTCTTCTCAGGCTCCCCAGCCTCGCCGGATGCCTCCTCGCCGCCTTCTTCCTCCTCAGCGGCTGCCTCTGCATCCTCCTGGGCAGCTTCCTGCGTCTCCTGCTCCGTCCCGGCCTCCGCCGGCTCAGCCTCCTGGGAATCCCCGGCGCTGTCTGCGGCCTGCTCTGCAGCCGCTTCCTCCGCCTTTCTCCTGGCTTCCTCTACGGCCCACTTGACAGCCTCCTCGGATGTGAGCGCTTCCTTTGTTCCATTGACGCTGTTATCTTCAAATTCTCTTCCCATATTATTGATCATCGCTTTCTCTTCTCTTATAGATGCCGTCCAGCTGCGCCATCAGCGTCTTCATCGTACCGATTACCTTGTCGTAATCCATACGCTTCGGGCCGATGATGCCAACCGTCCCCTGCATCCCGTCGCCCAAGTCATAGGTGGCAGTGACGACGCTGCAGTCCTTCATATTCTGCACAGGCGTCTCGCTTCCTATGTATACCTGGATCCCGGTGCTGTTTTCATGTTCCTGGCTGTCCCCCAGAAGGCCTGCCAGAGGCTTCTTCTCCTCCAGCGCCCCCAGAAGCTGTGCAGCCCTGTCATTGCCGCTGAGTTCCGGATATTTGAGAATGTTCGTCGCCCCGCTGGTGTAGATCTCCATCTCCTCGTCCTCGACACTGATGGACTCTGCTATGGCGTCCAGCACATTGCTCACCACCTGGCTGTGTATCCCGGCCTGCTCCTTCATCCTGGAAATCATCCCCAGGTTGATCTCCTCCAGCGTCAGCCCATTCATGCTTGTGTTCAGCAGAATGTTCAGCTTCAGCAGCGTCTCGTTGTCGATGGCCTCCTCCACCTGGAAGATCTTGTTCTTCACCAGGTTGCCCTCCACGACGATGACCGCCAGAATCTGGTGCTCATCCACCTGGGAGAGCTGGATGAATTTCAGCTTGTTGTGGTGGATTCTCGGGGCTGAGATGATCGAAGCGTAATTCGTGTTGGCCGCCAGCACCTTCACTACCTGCTTGAGCACCTGCTCCATCCGGTCGGCCTTCTCGATCATCAGCTCCTTCATCTCCGTGATCTCGCGTTCCTTATCCTCCAGCATCGTGTCCACATAGAGGCGGTACCCCATGTCGGAGGGAATCCTGCCGGCAGAGGTGTGCGGCTGTATGATCAGTCCCATCTCCTCCAGATCCGACATCTCGTTGCGGATGGTAGCGGAACTCAAGTTCAAATCCGTATACTTGGAAATCGTCCTGGAGCCCACCGGCTCACCGGTTTCCAAATAATTCCGGATGATCGCCTGGAGAATCTTCTTCTTCCTGTCGTCCAGCTGCATTCCGCTCCCCTCCTTTTGTTTATTAGCACTCGTTGATGTAGAGTGCTAACATCTATGTACCTAAGGTAGCACTTCCTATTTTATTTGTCAATAGGTTTGGGAAGATTTTTTTGAAAATAAAAAAGTGTGCGCTCCGGCGCACACTCGCGCCGGAGCGCGGTTGCATCAGCAACAAATTTCCTTAAGCGCGGATTGCGCATCCACAGCGGAGCGTTTTTATTTAATAGGGAACGAAGTTTCCTATTAAATAAAAAAACTCTACGCGGATGGCCTGTCCATCCACATAGAGCTTCCTTATTTCCTGTCTGCCTGGAAAACCGGCGGGATTGCAGGACTGGGGCGTATCGCCCCTTGTGCGCGCCGCCGGCATGGGCTCTACTCCCTCCCCAGGATCACCTGCTCCACCACCTGGGCCACCCCCTCCTCGTCGTTCGTGGGGGCGATATAGTCCGCCGACTCCTTCACGGCCTCCTGGGCGTTGCCCATGGCCACGCCCAGGCCCGCATACTCCAGCATCGTCTTGTCGTTGAAGCCGTCCCCGAAGGCCGCCAGCTGCTCCGGCGTCCGGCCCAGGTAGGCCAGCAGCCTTCCCAGTGACTGGGCCTTGTCGATGCCCTTGGGCATCACCTCCACGAAGTAGGGCTCGGAGCGGAACACATTGTGCCCGTGCCCCAGCCTCTCCCGGATCAGCTTCTCCGCCCTCTCGGCGATCGCCGGATCGCCGGTCAGCAGGCATTTGGTCACGGGGAATGTCACATAGGAGGCAAAATCGCCGATCTTTTTCACCGGCATCTTGTTGATAAAGGCCTCCTTCTGGATATAGACGTCCTCCGGCTTCTCCGTGATAATCGCCTCCTCCGTATAGGTCAGGATACCCAGCCCATACTCCTTGGCCATCCGGGCGGCTGCCGCCGGTGTCCCCGGCATCAGCTTCTTCTGGTACAGGACCCTGCCGCTGGCACAGTCGATGATATTCCCCCCGTTGAAGGCGAGGATGTACCCCTCCCTCCCGGGAAGCCCCAGCTCCCTGGCCACAGGCATGATGCCGAATGTGGGCCTTCCCGAGGCGAGCACCACCTTGCCGCCCGCCTCCATATAATCCTGCAGCGCCTTCTTTGTCCTGGGCGTAACCTCCTTCGCCGAATTTGTCAGCGTCCCGTCCAAATCCAGCACGATCACCTTGTACTTCATTGTCTCTCTCCTCATATGCTCTCATCCCGCTGGTCAATAGAAGACCTTGCCCTCCGCCTCCAGCTGGATTCTCCCTGTCTTGTCCGCGTCAAAAATTGTAACCGCACAGTTCTTATGTACGCCGTTTCCCCAGAAACGGCTCAGATCCCCGCCGTCGTACAGCTTGTTCAAAAGCCCCCGGATGGCGGCCCCGTGGCTTGCAACCAGCACGCACTGCCCCTGCAGCTCCTCTGTGCGGATCAGCTCCTGGAAAAAGCCATAGACCCTCTCCTCCACCTGGAGGAAGGACTCCCCTCCCTCCGGCGCCTGGTAGTGGGCCGTGTCGTCGTTCAGCATCCGCACAAAATCCGCATATTGCGCCTCGTGGTGGCGGATCCCCTCCAGGACGCCGAATCCCATCTCCTTGAGCCTGTCGTCTGTCTGCACAGCCACCGGCCTGTCTCCCAGAATCAGCTGCGCCGTCTGCACAGCCCGCTTTAACGGGCTGGAAAAGGCGGCGGCAAAGGGCACGTCCCGCAAGGCCTCCCCTGTCTTCCTGGCCAGGTCGATCCCCTTCTCATCCAGGGGGATATCCGAGTGTCCTTGAAGCCTCCCCCCTGCATTCCAAGCAGTCTCACCGTGGCGTATCAAATAAATCTTCATCTTCGCATATTCTCCGTCCTTCTCTTGTCTCACATGCCAGCGCGGCCTTGGCCTTCCCCTGCGCCGGCCCTTTCGTGTTCCCGCGCCGGCCTTTGGCGCTGCCCGGCGCCTCCGGCTAGCGGCACTGGCGCAGCACCTCCAGGAGATACTCCCACACGCGCCGTACCGACGCCGGATCCAGCCTCTCCTCTGGCGTGTGGATATCCTGGATATCCGGCCCGATGGACACGCAGTCCAAGTCCTCCATCTTCGCGGCAATCAGGCCGCACTCCAGCCCGGCGTGGATGATCTCCACCTGGGGCTCCTGCCCGTACATCCTGCGGTACGTGTCTGCCATCAGCTCCCGCAGGGCTGATTCCCTCCGATACTCCCAGGCCGGGTACTCCCCTGTGCGGCTGCATCTCCCTCCCAGGAACTCCGCCATATAAGCCACCCGGTCCGCCGCCGTGCGCCGCTCGCTGTCCGACGCGCTGCGGATGGAAGTCTCCACATAAGTCTCCCTCTCGTTCATCTTGATCACGCCCAGATTCAGGGAGGTCTGGACAAGTCCCGGGATATCCGGGCTCATGCGCAGCACGCCGTCCGGGATCTCGCACAGGAGGAACAGGAGCTTCTCCATCGCCTGGAAGGAGAGCATCCTGCCCGTCGCCTTCTCTCCCACAGAGAATACCAGACGGATCTCCCCGTCCACCCCGGCGTACTCCGCCCGAAGCTCCTTCTCCACCTGGGCGGCGCAGTCCCTCGCCTCCTCCAGCTGGGACTCGTCCACCAGCAGGCTGACGCGGCAGGACTTGGGAATCGCATTGTGGGCCTCCCCTCCTTCGATGTGGGAGATGCCGAACTCTGCCCTCTCTGCCAGACGGTACAGGGCGCGTCCGGCCGTGAGGATGGCGTTGGCCCGCCCCTTGTCAATCTCCGTCCCAGAATGGCCTCCCTGGCAGCCCTCCACGCTGAGGGTGCACTGGATCCCCTCCGCCTCCATCCACTTGTTGGGCATGCGGATCTCTGCATTCAGCCCTCCCGCGCAGCCAACGGTGAGGATCCCCTCCTCCTCGGAGTCCAGGTTGATCAGGCGGCGGCTCTTCAGCTGGGAGGCATCCAGGGCGTCCGCCCCCAGAAGGCCGATCTCCTCGTCCACGGTGAGCACCGCCTCCAGCGCCGGGTGCAAGATCTCGCTGCTCTCCAGGATCGCCAGCATATAGGCGATGGCGATGCCGTCGTCCCCTCCCAGCGTGGTGCCGCAGGCATGTATCATCCCATCTGCATCCACCGCCAGCCGCAGGCCGTCCTTCTGGAAATCATGGGCCACATCCGGCCGCTTGGCGCACACCATGTCCATATGGCCCTGGAGCATCACTCCCGGCGCGTCCTCATATCCCGGGGAGGCCTCCTTAAAAATCACCACATTGTAAGCCTCGTCCTGGATATAAGACAGGCCATGCTCCCGGGCAAACTGCACAAGATACCCGCTGATCCCCTGCATATTGCCAGACCCTCTCGGGATTTTGCTGATCTCCTCAAAATAGTAGAACACCCTGTCTGGCTGCAGGCCTTCCAAAACCCTCATAAGCTCCTCCTGTCCTCCGGCGGCTCTCTCACTCCGTCAGAATATTGATATAGACTTCAATCGCATCAAAATACTTCTTCAGCTCCATGCTCTCATTCGTCCTGTGGCACAGGGCCGGATCCCCCGGGCCGAACAGCAGCACCGGCACCGGCTCGTTCTCCGCCAGCACCGAGGCGTCGGTGAAAAAGGAAATGCCGGTGTCGTCCGGGCGTCTTCCCGTCACAGCCTCCGCGAGGCTTCGGATCCGCTCCACCTGCGGGTGATCCGAGGCAATCTCCATGGGGATCCGCTCATTGCGGATGGAAAGGTGGATCTCCAGCCCCCCGGCATCTCTGACGCAGGCATCCCTCAGCTCCTCAAGCTGTGCCAGCAGCTCCCTGTGGGAGATCACCGGCACACAGCGGATGTCCAGCACAAAGGAGGCGGCATCCGGCACCATGTTGTCGGCCACGCCTGCCTGCACCCGGGTAATGGTGGCAGTCGCCTGCCCCAGCAGCGGATGCCCATATCTTCCCACCAGCTCCTTCACCTGCTGGCAGAAGGCGAAGCCGGCCTCCGCCGCATTGATCCCCATACCTGGGTATGCCCCGTGGGACGTCCTCCCCTTCACAGACACCAAAAGCCACAGGCAGCCCTTCTGGGCCACCCCCAGCATGCCGTTGGTGGGCTCCCCGATCAGCAGGAAATCCGGCTGGCCAAATAGGCCGCTCTCCAGAAACCTCCGCGCCCCGGTTCCGCCCTTCTCCTCGTCGCAGGTGGCCGCAAACCGCACCATCCTGCGGGGGCGCAGCCGCTTCTTCCATATATAATGGAACGCGTAGGCCATCGCCGCCAGCCCGCCTTTCATATCGCTGGCTCCTCTCCCGTAAATACGCCCTTCCTTGACGGACGGGACCGAGGGGTCCGTGTCCCAGGCAGATACATCCCCGTAGGGCACCGTATCCATGTGGCCGTTCCACACCTCGTACCCCTGGCCCGCATCTCCCGGGACATCCAGGATAAAGTTCTCCCTCCCGGGCCCAACCTGCTGCCTCTGCATCTCCCAGCCAGTCTCCCGGAAATAATTTTCCAGGAAGGCCGCCGCGTCTGCCTCCCGTCCCTCCCCGTTCACACTGGCCACCGACAGGAGCTCCTCCAGGAGACGGCGCGCCTCTGCGCGCTCCTTTTCTGTCAGGCGATACATCTGCCTGCCCCCTTCCCTCATAGGAATCTACATGATGGCATGCCCGCCAGCC
>CALWMI010000096.1 GCA_944381745.1 uncultured Lachnospiraceae bacterium
AATTGCATTTACATAGGGTCCGACAGCACCCATCTGATCGTGGACGTGGGGATCAGCGGCAAGCGGGTGGAGAGCGGGCTGCGGGAGCTGGAGCTGGGAGGCGGGGATATCGACGGGATCCTGCTGACCCATGAACACTCCGACCACGTGAAGGGGCTGGGGGTGCTCTCAAGGAAATACAGCCTGCCCATCTATGCCACCGAGGGGACGGTGAGGGAGGTTCGGGCCATGTCCTCCCTGGGGGAGATTGACCCGGAACTGTTCCATGTGATCCGGGAGGACGAGCCCTTTGCGGTGGGAGATTTACATATCCGTCCAGTGCGCATTTCCCATGACGCCGCCCAGCCGGTGGCTTACCGCATTGAGGGGCAGGGACGGTCGGCGGGGATTTTGACGGACCTGGGGAAATATGATGAATATATCGTAGACAACATGAAGGATTTGGATGTATTATTGTTAGAGGCCAACCACGATATCCATATGCTGCAGGTGGGCAGCTATCCCTACCCGCTGAAGCAGCGGATTGCCGGGGACAAGGGGCATCTGTCCAACGAGCTCTCCGGCAAGTTCCTGTGCCAGGTGCTCCACGACCAGATGAAGGCGATTTTCCTGGGGCACCTGAGCAAGGAGAACAACTATGAGGAGCTGGCCTACGAGACGGTCAAGCTGGAGATCACCCTGGGGGATGTGAAGTATACCGGGGATGATTTTCCCATCGAGGTGGCCAAGAGAGACTGTATTTCCCGGGCAGTGGCTTTTTGAGAGGCGGCGGCAGGAAGAGAAGGAGAAGACTATGAAGAAGACAATTATTACTGTAGTGGGGAAGGATACCGTGGGTATCATTGCGAAGGTGTGCACCTATCTGGCGGACAACAACATCAATATCCTGGACATTTCCCAGACAATCGTGTCCGGCTATTTTAACATGATGATGATTGTGGACGCCAATGCTTCCGCGAAGCCCTTCGGGGATATTTCCGCAGACCTGGATAGGCTGGGGGAGGCCATCGGCGTGAAGATCAAGTGCCAGAGGGAAGAGATCTTCGAGATGATGCACAGAATCTGAACAGGCGGCGAGGAGAGGAAGACGGCTTATGATTAATATGTTCGAGGTCAATGAGACCAACAAGATGATAGAGCAGGAGAACCTGGACGTGCGCACGATCACGCTGGGCATCAGCCTCCTGGATTGCATAGATTCTGACCTTGCAAGGCTGAATGAGAAGATTTATAAGAAAATCACAGAGACGGCCAGGGATCTGGTGAAGACAGGGGAGCACATCGAGAGCCGGTATGGCATCCCCATTGTGAATAAGAGGATTTCCGTCACGCCCATCGCCCTGGTGGGAAGCGCGGCCTGCCATAGCCCGGAGGATTTCGTGACAGTGGCCAGGACGCTGGACGAGGCGGCGAAGACCGTGGGCGTGAACTTTATCGGCGGGTATTCTGCCCTGGTGTCCAAGGGGATGACGGCGGGGGATGAAATGCTCATCCGCTCAATCCCGGAGGCTTTGGCCTGCACCGAGCGGGTGTGCAGCTCGGTCAATGTGGGCTCCACCAAGTGCGGCATCGACATGGACGCGGTGAAGCTGATGGGGGAGATCGTCCATCAGACGGCGGAGAAGACGCAGGAGAAAGATTCCCTGGGCTGCGCCAAGCTGGTGGTGTTCTGCAACGCGCCGGACGACAATCCCTTCATGGCGGGGGCTTTCCACGGCGTGACAGAGGCGGACGCTGTGATCAATGTGGGGGTCAGCGGCCCCGGCGTTGTGAAGACCGCCCTGGAGAAGGTGCGGGGGGAGAGCTTCGAGGTTCTGTGCGAGACGATCAAGAAGACAGCCTTCAAGATTACGCGGGTTGGCCAGCTGGTGGCCAAGGAGGCCAGCCGTATGCTGAATATCCCGTTTGGAATTATCGACCTGTCCCTGGCGCCCACGCCGGCGGTGGGGGACAGCGTGGCCGATATCCTCAAGGAGATCGGGCTGGAACAGCCGGGAGCGCCGGGGACGACGGCGGCGCTGGCCCTGCTCAACGACCAGGTGAAGAAGGGCGGCATCATGGCCTCCTCCTATGTGGGCGGTTTGAGCGGCGCCTTCATCCCGGTGAGCGAAGATCAGGGTATGATCGATGCGGTGACGGCTGGCGCGCTGACGCTGGAGAAGCTGGAGGCCATGACCTGTGTGTGCTCGGTGGGCCTCGACATGATTGCCGTGCCAGGAGCCACGTCCGCAGAGACGATCTCCGGCATCATCGCCGACGAGATGGCCATCGGCATGATCAACCAGAAGACCACGGCGGTGCGCATCATCCCGGTGATCGGCAAGGATGTGGGAGATACGGTGGAATTTGGCGGCCTCTTGGGCTACGCTCCGGTTATGCCGGTCAACCGCTTTGGCTGCGGGGCGTTTGTGAACCGGGGAGGCCGGATACCGGCTCCGGTGCACAGCTTTAAGAATTAGGGAATGCTGCGCTGGAGGATAGATTCCCGCGCGGGAAGATAGAAGGATCAAAGATAGAGGAATCAGAAGACAGAAGAATCGAAGACGGCAGAGAGAACGCCAAGGGGCGTCCTGTGTAAGATGGCTGCAGAGGAAGGGCAGCTAGACGCGCAGGACGCCTCTTGTGTATTCATTTTTGGGGACGGTATGGAATTTGCCGGTGACCACCGCCTCATAGAGGTTGGCGGCGGAGATGTCCAGCTCCAGCATACGCTGGGCCAGGGCGGCCTCCCGGGGAGGATAGAAGGCATTCAGCGCCTGGCGGGCATCCGCCATCTTGGTGAGCAGGGGGATGCGGCTGGCTTTGCGCAGCTGGGACAGGAGCGGGGCTGCCTCTTTCCGGAAGCCGAGGATGCGGCAGTAGGGGACGGGGAGAGGCAGCTGCCGGGCCATCTTCATATCTTCGCAGGTGATGCCCAGCAGCAGATGCAGGAGGCTGCGGGCGGCGCGGGTGTAGGTGTAATTCTTTGTCTTCAGCGCCTGGGTGAAGGCGGGCAGGGAGGCGTACTGGGGGAGAAGGCGGGCGGCGCGGCGGGCCAGCGGCGCAGAGAAGTCCGCGTAAGTCTCATAGCGCCCTTTCTCCGCCAGGAGGCGCAGGTGGACCGGGAGGGAGAAATCCGTCTCTTCCACGGGCAGGCACTGCCCCCAATGTTCCCGGAGCAGGGCTGCGCAGGCGGCGGGCAGCTGTGCGGCAGCCGCCGCCGGGAGGGGAGAGCCGTCCAGGCCTTCCCAACTGTCTGCGGGCGGGGCGGGGCGCTGGCCTGCCTGTGGGCTGCGGGGGCGCTCTGCCCAGTGGGCCAGCAGCCCGCGGCGGATGGCGGAGGCGGAGGCAAAGCCCTCTGGGGCGAGGGAGGAGTCGTGGTAGGCATGTCCCTGCCGGAGGACGGGCAGGGGGCGGATCGGGCTGCCAAGGACATGCAGCGCCTTACAGTATTCCAGCCCCAGGAGATTGTTGGGGGAGGAGAGAAGGGCGCGTATCTGGGGCAGGCTGTTCTCCAGGGCCAGACCGGCGCTCCCTTCAGGCGGAAGCTCCGCGTTCCCTCCCAGGGGCAGGCCAGCGTTTCCTTCGGGCGGAAGTTCTGCGCTTCCGCCCCGGGGCAGCTCTCCAGCCTCTCCCCGGGGCAGACCGGCGAGGAGCGCCTGCGCCCTGGCGGCGGGGAAGGATAAGCCCTCCCGCAGCCCTTCCTGCAGGCGGCGGGAGAACGCGCCGCCTTCCCGGGCCAGAAGCCCGGAGACCTGCCAGAAGAGCCGTGCATCGTCAAGCTCCGCGCCGAAGGACAGGACGTCCGTGAGGGACAGGGCATCCAGGAGAGCCACGCCGCCCCAGGCGAAAAATTCCGCGCTGGCGCAGGCGTAGAGCACCGGGAGCTCCAGGACGAGGTCTGCCCCGCAGGAGAGCGCCATCTGGGCGCGCACATATTTGTCGGCGAGGGCAGGGGCGCCCCTCTGGACGAAGTCCCCGCTCATGACGGCGACGGTGAAGTCGCAGCCGGTGAGCTCCTTTGTCCTCTTGATATGGTATTGATGGCCGCTGTGAAACGGGTTGTATTCGGCGATGATTCCGGCGACTTTCATAGGGGATATCCTCCGCTTTCTCTGCGCAGGCGGGCAAAAAGAGAACGGCTGTCCCTTGCCCTGCCGGGGCGCTGTGGCTTTGCATCTGCCCTCTAGTGTAGCATGTTTCCAGGGGAATGGAAACAAGGAAAAAATTTCATGGATTTTGTGAAAAAGTTGCAGGTGATTGTTTGCATTTAAGTACACAAATACCTGCATTGCTATCTTGTTTGCAAAAAACAAATCGTATATAATAAGAATAACGAGGCAAAAAACTATGCATATAGATAGGAGAGGAGAGTATTCCAATGGCATTTATTGACATGATTAAAGAGAAGGCAAGGCAGGACAAGCAGGCGATCGTTCTTCCGGAGACGAGAGACAAGAGGACGCTGATCGCAGCGGCTCAGGTGCTCCGCGAGGGGACGGCTGAGATCATCATGGTCGGCAAGGAAGAGAAGATCATGGATGGTGCGAACTGGCTGGATGTGGATCTGAACGGCGTCAAGGTGGTGGATCCGGACATCGACCCGAAGCTGGACGAGTATGTGGACGTGCTGTATGAGCTGAGGAAGCACAAGGGCATGACCAAGGAGAAGGCGCGTGAGATCCTGACCACAGACTGGCTGACCTACGGCGTCATGATGGTGAAGCAGAAGGACGCGGACGGCATGGTTGCCGGGGCGTGCCACTCCACCGCAGATACCCTGCGCCCGGCCCTGCAGATTCTGAAGACGGCTCCCGGGACCGATCTGGTATCCGGCTTCTTTATCATCGATGTCCCGGACTGCGAGTATGGCGCGAACGGCACCTTCCTGTTCGCAGACTGCGGCCTGAACCAGGATCCCAACGCATCCGAGCTGGCATCCATCGCAGACAGCAGCGCCAAGAGCTTCCGCACGCTGGTGGGTGAGAAGCCGATCATCGCTATGCTGTCCCACTCTACGAAGGGAAGCGCAAAGCACCCGCTGGTAGACAAGGTGGTAGAGGCTACGGCGATTGCCAAGGAGAGATATCCGCAGCTGGACATCGACGGCGAGCTGCAGGCAGACGCCGCGCTTGTGCCGGAGATCGCTAAGTCCAAGGCGAAGGGAAGCCCGGTGGCAGGCAAGGCCAACGTCCTGATTTTCCCGAACCTGGACTGCGGCAATATCGGATACAAGCTTGTGCAGCGGCTTGGCAAAGCTGAGGCCTACGGCCCGATGCTCCAGGGCATTGCAAGGCCGGTCAACGACCTGTCCAGAGGCTGCTCCGCAGAGGATATCGCGGGAGTTATCGCACTGACAGCGGTTCAGGCGCAGTTAGTATAAAATAAGGAGGATGTTTTCTGATGAATGTATTGGTAATTAATTGCGGAAGTTCTTCACTGAAATATCAGCTGATTGATTCCCTGAAAGAGGAAGTATTGGCAAAAGGACTGTGCGAGCGCATTGGCATTGAGGGGAGCCAGATCGTATACCAGAAGGCCGGCGGGGAGAAGGAGACGACAGTTGCTCCGATGCCTACCCATACCGAGGCAATCGGCATGGTGCTGGACGCCCTGCAGAATGAGAAGACCGGCGTAATCAAGTCCCTGGACGAGATCGGGGCGGTGGGACACCGCATCGTACACGGCGGCGAGAAATTCGCAGAGTCCACCGTGATTACAGACGAAGTGATCGAAGCAATTAAGGAGTGCAACGAGCTTGCGCCTCTGCACAATCCGGCCAACCTGATCGGCATTGACGCCTGCAGGGAGCATATGCCGGGGACGCCGATGGTGGCAGTGTTCGATACCGCCTTCCATCAGACCATGCCGGAGAAAGCATACCTGTACGGCCTTCCTTATGAGTACTATGAGAAATACGGCGTGAGAAGATATGGCTTCCACGGCACCTCCCACAACTATGTGTCCCACAGGATGGCAGAGTTCCTCGGCAAGAACATCGAGGACATGAAGATTATCGTGTGCCACCTGGGCAACGGAGCCAGCGTCAGCGCGGTCATGAACGGCAAATGCGTGGATACCTCCATGGGCCTGACACCGCTGGAGGGACTGATCATGGGAACGCGCAGCGGCGATATCGACCCGGCGATTGTGGAGTTCATCGCCAAGAAGGAGAACCTGGATATCGACGGCGTGATGGACGTCCTGAACAAGAAATCCGGTGTGGCTGGCATGTCCGGCATCTCCAGTGACTTCCGTGACCTGGAGGCCGCTGAGGAGGAGGGCAATGAGGCTGCGATCCGCACACTGCGGGCCTATGAGTACCGTGTGGCGAAATACATCGGCGCTTATACGGCGGCGATGAACGGCGTGGATGCCATCGCCTTTACCGCAGGCGTGGGAGAGAACGGGCCGGTGACCAGGACAGGCGTCTGCTCTTACCTGGGATACCTGGGTGTGAAGATTGACGAGGAGGCGAACCAGAGGAGGGGAGCCGACAACCTGATCTCCACGAAGGATTCCAAGGTGGCCGTATGTGTAATCCCCACCAATGAGGAGCTGGCCATCGCGCGGGAGACGCTCCGCCTGGTGAGATAACCGGCAGGATTCCCATAGCTGTGCCGTAAGACGGCGCAGAAGGCAAGAGAGATGGTTGATGTATAGCGGACATGTGCCGGGCAGGGGCGAGGGCTTCTGCCCGGCGCTGTCATGTACGCCTGGCGGGCTGTTACTATTCACAGCCACCCCACCCACATGCGCACTCGTCGCCTCTTTACGAGGCTCCAGTCCCGCTCCTTACGGAGCTAAGACTGCTTATGCGGGTGGGGTGACTGCTTCACAGTCCTGCTTCATACCTGGCAGGCAGATGCTTACGTGCCAGCACGACACATCTGATGCCAGGTATGAATCGGCTGTGAATAGTAACGGCGGGCTTGAAGCCGTCATTTATTTTTACTTGACAAAAGGACCCGCTGTGAGTATAATTAGACAAGTGTGAATAGGAGACTATAATGCTAATCAACTTATCAGATGTAACATCCAGAGACTACAAGACGGTTTCGCTGGAGGCGGAGATAGAGGCGGACGCTTTCGTCTCCCGTCTAGGGAAGTTCCCGATTGTGGAGAAGACGCCTCTGAAGCTTGTGATTGCCAACAAGGGGAATAAGGAGCTGGAGATATCCGCGTCGGCGGATTTGACAGTGGTGATTCCCTGCAGCCGGTGCCTGGAGGATGTCCGGAGACAGTTTTCCCTCCGGATTGCCAGGACAGTGGATATGAAGGCTACCGATGAGGACAGGGCCAGGAATCTGGATGAGAGCAGCTATATAAGCGGGTGTACGTTGGACAGCGAGAGGCTTGTCTTCGATGAGCTGATTGTCCAGTGGCCTGCCAAGGTACTGTGCCGGGAGGACTGCAGAGGCATCTGCAGCAAGTGCGGGGCGAACCTGAACCAGGGCGAGTGCGGCTGCAACAGAGAGTCCCTGGATCCGAGGATGGCCGCTTTTCGCACGGTCTTTCGGAATTTTGGCACACAGGAGCAATGATTGATTTGATAAGCAAATTATATGGAAGGAAAGAGGAGGTGTAACCATGTTTATCTGCCCGAAGAACAAATCTTCCAAAGGAAGAAGAGATAAGAGAAGAGCCAATTGGAAAATGAACGCCATGAACCTGGTGAAGTGCAGCAAGTGCGGCGCGCTGATGATGCCCCACAGAGTATGCAAGGCCTGCGGCTCGTACAACAAGAAGGAGATCGTATCCGTAGAGAAGTAAATACGGTGGGAAATGGAGATTCCGGGTAAGGCTCTATGCAGAGGGAGAACCGACGCATAGAGTTTTTCTTTGCCTGCGGGCGGGAATCCAGCCCTCCATGTTTTTCCCAAACCCTATTGATTTTTATAAAAATGTCTAGTATAGTAAATTCTAGTAATGCAAGGAGGAAAATTGCATGCAGAAGGTAGTGAAGGTTGCGCTTGACGCCATGGGCGGAGACGCGGCTCCTCAGGCGACTGTGGAAGGCGCTGTGCTGGCTGCGGGGGAGAGGGAGGACATCCACATTTTCCTTGTGGGCCGCCAGGAGGAGCTTGAGAGAGAGCTGGCGAAGCATTCCTACGACAGCGGCAGGATTGAAGTCGTGCCGGCCTCGGAGGTTATCGAGATGGCGGAGCCGCCGGTGATGGCGATCCGGAAGAAGAAGGATTCCTCCATTGTTGTGGGGATGAACCTGGTGAAGGCAGGGCAGGCAGACGCCTTTGTGTCCGCCGGCAGCACGGGAGCCGTGCTGGTGGGAGCCCAGCTGATTGTGGGCAGGATCAAGGGAGTGGAGAGGCCTCCGCTGGCGCCCCTGCTTCCCACGGAGAGAGGCTTTTCCCTGCTGGTGGACTGCGGGGCCAATGTGGACGCCAGGCCGTCCCATCTCGTCCAGTTTGCGAAGATGGGCTCGGTGTATATGGAGCATATCGTAGGAGTCCATAATCCGCGGGTGGCCATCGTCAATATAGGCGCGGAGGAAGAGAAGGGGAATGCCCTTGTGAAGGAGACGTTCCCGCTGCTGAAAGCGTGTGGGGATATCAATTTCATCGGGAGCATTGAGGCCAGGGACATCCCGAAGGGGGAGGCGGATGTGATCGTCTGCGACGCCTTCGTGGGCAATGTCATCCTGAAGCTCTATGAGGGGCTGGCTTCCACCCTCGTGCATGTCATCAAGAGGGGAATGATGACGTCCCTTCGCAGCAAGATCGGAGGGCTGCTGGTGAAGCCGGCGATCAAGCAGACGATGAAGAGCTTTGACGCGGAAGAGTACGGCGGCGCGCCGATGCTGGGCCTCAAGGGTCTTGTGATGAAGAGCCATGGAAGCTCCAGCGCGCGGGAGATCATGCACGCGCTGTTCCAGTGCGTATCCTACACGCAGGAGAATATGAACGAGAGAATTATGGAGAAAATTACGCCCAAGGGCGAACAAGAGGGAAAGGATGTATAGTATGGAATTTGAAAAGCTGCAGCAGATTATTGCGGAGGTATTGAATGTAGATGCGGAGGAGATTACGATGGACACCACGTTTGTCGATGATCTCGGGGCGGATTCACTGGATATTTTTCAGATTATCATGGGCATCGAGGAAGAGTTTGACATCGAGATCGCCAACGAAGACGCGGAGAAGATCGTGTCGGTGGGCGATGCGGTAGAGCAGATCAAGAACGCGATCAACGGCTGATTGATTTGCAGATGGGATCGGAGGCAAGAGGTATCTCAAAACGGACGCAGGATGTTTTGAGATACCTTTTCTGAGTTTCAGAGGAGGAAGGTTATGACAGAGAGACAGAGAGAGCTGGAGAAGCGGATCGGATATTGTTTCCGGGATAAGAAGCTGTTCTGCCAGGCGCTGACCCACAGCTCGTATTCCAACGAGCACCGGCTGGGCAAGCTGGCCAACAATGAGCGCCTGGAGTTCCTGGGGGACGCGGTGCTGGAGATTGTGACCAGCGAATTTTTGTATCAGAAGTACCCGGACAAGCCGGAGGGGGAACTGACCAAGCTGAGGGCCAGCATTGTATGCGAGCAGACGCTGGCGTTCTGCACGAGGAAGCTGGAGCTGGGAAGCTACCTGATGCTTGGGCGCGGAGAAGATATGACGGGCGGCCGGGAGCGGGCTTCGGTGACGTCGGATGCCATGGAGGCTATGATCGGGGCTATCTATCTGGATGGTGGGTTTGCTAGTGCAAAAGAGTTCGTCTACCGCTTTGTGCTGGATGATATCGGGCATATGCAGCTCTTTTTTGATAGCAAGACCATCCTGCAGGAAATTGTCCAGGGGAAGCTGGAGTGCGAGCCGGTGTATGAGCTGGTGGGCGAGGAAGGGCCGAACCACAACAAGAGGTTTATTGTCCGCGTGCTCATAAGAGGGGAAGCGTACGGCACAGGAAGCGGCAGGACGAAGAAGGCGGCGGAGCAGGAGGCTGCCTATGAGGCGATTATCCGCCTGAAGGGCCAGGCAGGCTTGCAGACGGAGGAGGCCGGGGCGGCAGAAGGCACGAGATAGGAGCCGCCGGATAGCGGAGAGGCTGGATCAAGGAAGGGATGGATAACAGGAGCGTATGTACTTAAAAAATATAGAGATACAGGGATTTAAATCCTTTGCCAACAAGATTGTCCTGGAATTCCACAATGGGATCACGGGGATTGTGGGGCCGAACGGCAGCGGGAAGAGCAATGTGGCGGACGCGGTGCGCTGGGTGCTGGGCGAGCAGAGGGCGAAGCAGCTGCGGGGAGCCAACATGCAGGATGTGATTTTTTCCGGGACAGAGCTGCGCCGGCCTCTGAGCTATGCGTCGGTGGCCATCACGCTGGACAATTCTGACCACAGCCTGGCGGTGGACTTTGACGAGGTGACGGTGACCAGGCGGGTGTACCGGTCGGGGGAGAGCGAATATCTCCTCAACGGGGCATCCTGCCGTCTGAAGGATATCAATGAGCTGTTCTATGACACAGGGATTGGCAAGGAAGGGTATTCCATCATCGGCCAGGGCCAGATCGACAAGATCTTAAGCGGCAAGCCGGAGGAGCGGCGGGAGCTGTTCGATGAGGCTGCAGGCATCGTGAAGTTCAAGCGCAGGAAGGCGACGGCCCAGAAGAAGCTGGAGGAGGAGGCCGCAAGCCTGGTCCGCATCAACGATATCCTGGCGGAGCTGGAGAGGCAGAAGGGGCCGCTGGAGAGGCAGTCCCAGACAGCCCGGGTGTACCTGAAGAAGAAGGAAGAGCTGCGGGTCTACGACGTCAACTATTTCCTGTGCGAGACGGCCAGAATCCGGGAGCAGATCAAGGATTTGGAGGAGAAGCAGGAGAATGCCAGCCGGGAGCTGGAGACGGCTAGGCGAGGCTTTGAGGAGGCCAGGAGCGAGTACGACAGGCAGGAAGAGGAGCTGGCAGGGCTGGAGCAGCAGATGGAGGAAGCCAGGCAGGCAGCCAGCAACACGGTGCTGAAGCGCCAGGGGCTGGAGAATCAGATCGCTGTGCTCAAGGAGCAGATCAACACGGCCAGGGCCAACGATGAGCATATCGGGAACCGTCTGGAGGCCATCGGGGAAGAGGAGAAGGCCAGGGAGAAGGAGCTCAGGGAGTATGCAGGACGCAAGGAGGAGGCGGACAGCCAGGAGCAGGCGTCCAGGCAGGCCAGGGAGGCGGCGGAGAAGAAGCTCTCGGACATCCGGGAGGGGATCGCCCGCAGGAATGCCGCCATCGACTCCGGGAAGAGCGACATCATTGAGCTTTTGAATGCCCGGGCCTCCACCAAGGGCAGGCTGCAGCGCTACGACACGATGCTGGAGCAGGCGCAGCTGCGCAAGGCTCAGCTCTCTGCCCAGGTGCTCCAGCTGAAGAGCGAGGAGTCCAGGCAGGAGGAGGATATCCGCCAGCTGGAGGGGCGCCAGGGCGAGGTGCGAAAGCTCCTGGAGGGCTACGAGGCCGATAGCCGCAGGCTGGAGGCCAGGGCGGAGGAGCTCCAGCAGGAGATCATAAAGCTCAACGAGCAGATCGAGGCAGGCCAGACGGCCTACCACCGGGAATCCTCTAGGCTGGAGTCTCTGCGGACCATCACCGAGCGCTACGACGGGTACGGCAACAGCATCCGCCGGGTGATGGAGCAGCGCAAGACGCATCCGGGCATTGTGGGAGTGGTGGCCGACCTGATCCAGGTGGAGAAGGAGTATGAGACGGCGGTGGAGACTGCCCTGGGAGGCAGTATCCAGAACATTGTCACGGATACGGAGGAGACGGCCAAGGAGATGATCCGTTTCCTGAAGCAGAACAGGGCGGGGCGGGCGACGTTCCTGCCGCTGACCAGCGTGAAAAACCGCAGTGTGTTCAGTGCGAAGGAGGCGCTGCGGGAGCCGGGGGTGATCGGGCTGGCGGACAGCCTGGTGAAGACCCGGGCGGAGTACCGGGAGCTGGTGGGCTACCTTCTGGGCCGCACAGTGGTGGCCAAGAATATTGATACGGCCATTGCCCTGGCGCGGAAATACCGCTACACCCTGCGCATCGTCACGCTGGAGGGGGAATCCCTAAGTCCCGGGGGCTCCATGACCGGCGGCGCCTTCCGCAATGCGGGAAATCTCCTGGGAAGAAGGCGGGAGATCGAGGAGCTGGAGAGCAGCGTGAAGCTGCTGAAGGCGGATCTGGACAAGAGCCGGGAAAGGATGGACAGCCTGCGGAGGGAGAGGAACGAGTGCCGAAGCGGGCTGGTACAGCTGAAAGAGAAGATGCAGGAGCAGTACCTGGCGCAGAACACGCTGGAGATGGAGCGGCGCAGCCTGGAGGAGAAGAAGGCAGAGGTGCAGGGCTCCTACGAGGGCATCCGGGCAGAGCAGTCCCAGCTGGATGCTCAGCTGGCGGATATCCGTCAGAGCCAGGAGGAAATCCAGGAGGAGTGGAAGAATTCCAAGCAGCGGGAAGAGGCGCTGGAGCAGGCCATTGAGGAGGCTTCCCAGGCGCTGGAGAGGGACCGGGAGGAGGAGGCCAGGGCGGCGCAGGAGACACAGCAGCTGGCCCTCCAGGAGGCCTCCTGCGTCCAGAACCGGAATTTCCTTCTGCAGAACGAGGCGCGCATCCGGGAGGAACTCTCGAAGCTGGCTGCGGAGAGGGAAGAGCTGTCGGAGAGCCAGGAGACGGCGGCGGACGAGATCGCCCGCAAGCAGGAGGAGATCTTTGCCCTCCGGGATGCAGCAGAGGCCACAATCGGCGAGGGGGAGGAGCAGGAGAAGCGCATCCGCCTGCTGCGGGACAGGCGGGATGAGGCGTCTGCCCGCCACAAGGAATCCCTGGGACGCAGGGAAGAGCTCTCCCTGGAGATGGGGAGGCTGGACAAGGAGGCTTACCGGCTGAACAGCCAGCGGGAGAAGCTGGAGGAGGCCCAGGAGGCCCAGGTGAGCTACATGTGGGAAGAGTACGAGCTGACGTACTCGATGGCCAAGGAGCTGCGCCGGGAGGAATTGGACAATCCAGCAGCCATGAAAAAGCAGATAAGCGCCCTGAAAGACGAGATCCGCTCCCTGGGCTCCGTCAACGTGAATGCGATTGAGGACTACAAGAACCTGATCGAGCGCTATGAATTCCTGGGGGGCCAGAGGGCTGACCTGGAGGAGGCCAAGGAGGCGCTCTTAAAGGTTATCGAAGAGCTGGACGAGGGAATGCGCAGGCAGTTTGAGGAGCAGTTCGGCGCCATCAGCCGGGAGTTTGAGAAGGCTTTCCGGGAGCTGTTCGGGGGCGGCAAGGCGGCCCTGTCCCTGACGGAGGGGGAGGATATCCTGGAGGCGGGCATCATGATCAATGCCCAGCCGCCGGGCAAGAAGCTGCAGAATATGATGCAGCTGTCCGGAGGGGAGAAGGCTCTGACGGCGATCTCCCTGCTGTTCGCCATCCAGAATTTGAAGCCCTCGCCCTTCTGCCTGCTGGACGAGATCGAGGCGGCTCTGGACGATTCCAATGTGGGAAGATTTGCCGACTATCTTCACAAGTTGACAAAGAACACGCAGTTTATTATTATTACACACAGGAGGGGTACGATGAACAGCGCGGACAGGCTCTATGGAATCACCATGCAGGAGAAGGGAGTCTCCACGCTTGTATCGGTAGACCTTATCGAGAAGGATCTGGATAAATAGTGGAAAGCTGTGAGGAGGGAGAACATGGCGGAGGAGAAGAAAGGTTTTTTTAAACGTCTGGCCGCAGGGCTGTCCAAGACGAGGGATAATATCGTATCGGGCATTGACTCTATTTTTGGTGGTTTTTCCAGCATTGACGAGGAATTTTATGAGGAGATTGAGGAGATCCTGATCATGGGGGATATCGGGATCAATGCCACCAACCACATCATCGCGGATTTGAAGCAGAAGGTGAAGGAGCAGGGGATCAAGGAGCCGGAGGAGTGCAAGCAGCTGCTGATTGACAGTATCCGGGAACAGATGGAAGTGGGAGAGCTGGCCTATGAATTTGAGAACCGCACCTCTGTCGTGCTGGTGATCGGCGTCAACGGCGTGGGCAAGACGACCTCGGTGGGCAAGCTGGCAGGGATGCTCAAGGATCAGGGGAAGAAGGTTGTGCTGGCTGCGGCGGATACCTTCCGCGCCGCTGCCACGGAGCAGCTGTCCGAGTGGGCTTCCCGGGCGGGGGTAGACATTGTGACCGGCCAGGAGGGGGCGGATCCCGCCTCTGTCATCTATGACGCCATCGCGGCGGCGAAATCCCGGAAGGCGGATGTGCTGCTGTGCGACACGGCCGGCAGGCTCCACAACAAGAAGAACCTGATGGAGGAGCTCAGGAAGATCAACCGCATCCTGGAGAGCCAGTATCCGGAGGCTTACCGGGAGACGCTGGTGGTGCTGGACGGGACGACGGGGCAGAACGCCCTGGCGCAGGCCAGGCAGTTCGCGGAGGTGGCGGACATCACCGGCATTATCCTGACCAAGCTGGACGGCACGGCGAAGGGAGGAATTGCCGTGGCGATCCACGCAGAGCTGGGCATCCCGGTGAAATATATCGGTGTGGGAGAACAGATCGACGACCTGCAGAAATTCGACGCAGATGAGTTTGTGAAGGCGCTGTTCCTCATGGGAGACGAGGAGAAATGAGATGCTGACGTTAGACAAGTTTGAGGAGGCTTCGGAGATTGTAAAAGCGGTGGCGCAGGAGACCAAGCTGATATACAGCGACTATTTCAGCCGCCAGACCGGAGGCAAGATCTATCTGAAGCCGGAGAATATGCAGTTTACGGGCGCATACAAGGTGAGAGGGGCCTACTATAAGATCAGTACCCTCTCGGAGGAAGAGCGCAGGAAAGGGCTGATAACGGCCTCTGCGGGCAACCATGCCCAGGGTGTGGCCTATGCGGCCTCCTGCTTTGGGGCCAAGGCCGTCATTGTCATGCCCACCAGTACGCCGCTGATGAAGGTGAACCGCACGAAGAGCTATGGCGCGGAGGTGGTGCTGTACGGGGATGTGTACGACGAGGCGTCGGCCTACGCGCACAAGCTGTCCGAGGAGAATGGCTACACCTTTATTCCGCCCTTTGACGACCTGACAGTGGCCACCGGCCAGGGGACGATCGCCATGGAGATTATCAAGGAGCTGCCCCTGGTGGATATGATTCTGGTGCCTGTGGGCGGAGGCGGCCTGATCACCGGCGTCGCCACCCTGGTGAAGCTGCTGAATCCCAATATCCGGGTGATCGGCGTGGAGCCGGCGGGGGCCAACTGTATGCAGGCATCCCTGGAGGCCGGAGAGGTGCGGACCCTGCCTTCTGTGAACACCATCGCAGACGGCACGGCAGTGAAGACGCCGGGCAGCGAGATTTTCCCGTACATCCAGAAAAATGTGGACGGTATTGTCACGGTGGAGGATGAGGAGCTGATCGGCGCCTTCCTGGATATCATGGAGAACCACAAGATGGTGGTGGAAAATTCTGGCCTGCTGACCGTGGCGGCCCTGAAGCACCTGGATGTGAAGGGGAAGAAGGTGGTGTCCATCCTAAGCGGCGGCAATATGGATGTGATCACGATGGCCTCTGTCGTCCAGCACGGGCTGATCCTGCGCGACCGGATATTCACCGTGTCCGTCCTCCTGCCGGACAGGCCGGGCGAGCTGGTGCGGGTGGCGCAGGTCATTGCCAGGGAGCAGGGCAATGTGATCAAGCTGGAGCACGACCAGTTTATCAGCATCAACCGCAATGCGGCGGTGGAGCTGAAGATTACGATGGAGGCTTTCGGCACAGAGCACAAGGAGCAGATTATTAAGGCGCTGCGAAGCGAGGGATACGATCCGCAGCTGGTGCGCACCGTGCTGTAGGCGGCAGGAGAGCACACCGCACACAAGGATTACTGTAAAAATGATTGTAAAAAAGCCCCTGCGGGCTGGCTTCCCATGATTCGGGAGCTGCCTGCAGGGGCTTTCTGGAGCAGGAGGCTTGTCCACCTGCTTTTTCTTTGCCTTGTCTGTGCGGGTTACTGGCCGCTCATGTAGGCGTACATGCTGGCGGCGGCTGTGCGGCCTGCCTTCATCGCCTTCACGACGGTCAGAGGGCCGGTCACGTCGTCTCCGCCGGCGAAGATGCCGGGGCGGCTGGTGGCGGCGTTCTCGTCGGTGACGATGCAGCCGTACTTGTCGGTGGCCAGATCCGGCGTTGTGCCGGTGACTGCGGAATCCATCTTCGTACCGATGGCCATGACCACACAGTCCACATCCATCTCAAAGTTGGAGCCCTCGATGGGGACAGGGCGTCTTCTGCCAGAGGCATCCGGCTCGCCCAGCTCCATGCGCAGGCATTCGATCTTGTTCACGCGGCCGTCCGGCCCTGCCTTGATGGCCACCGGATTGGTCAGGTAGTGGAACGCAATCTGCTCGGCCATCGCCTCGTTGATCTCCGCGTCGCAGGCAGGCATCTCCTCCCTGGAACGGCGGTAGACGATGGTGACGCTGCTGGCTCCCATGCGGATGGCGCAGCGGGCGGCGTCCATAGCCACGTTGCCGCCTCCCACAATGACGATCTTGTCCGCGTGGGGAAGAAGGCCCTCATTTTCCGGCAGATAGGCCTTGCCCACGTTGATCTTCATCAGGAAATCGTTGGCGGTGTAGACGCCGGGCAGCTCCTCGCCGGGAACATGCATGGAGGTGGGAACCTCCGCGCCGGTCCCGATGAAGACGGACTCAAAGCCCTCCTTCTTCATCAAGTCGTCGATGGTGCAGTCCTTGCCCACGGAAGAGCCGGTGACGAACTTCACGCCCTTGGCTTTCAGCTTGTCAATCTCCCTCTCCACAATGTCCTTCGGCAGGCGGAAGGCCGGGATGCCGTAGGTCAGTATGCCTCCGGCCACGTCCAGCGTCTCGTAGACGGTGACGTCCACGCCCTTGTCTGCCAGGTCGCCTGCGCAGGAAATCCCTGCCGGGCCTGCGCCGATGACGGCGGCCTTATGGCCGCTGGGAGCGGTGGGGACGATTTCAGCGATCTCCTCCGGGTGGTGGGCGGCGTGCCAGTCGGAGACAAAGCGCTCCAGGCTTCCGATGGCCACCGGCTGTCCCTTGATCCCGTGGACGCAGCTTCCCTCACACTGGTTCTCGTGAGGGCATACACGGCTGCACACCGGGGAGAGGCAGCTGGTCTCCCGGATGATCTCATAGGCGGCCTCAAAATCCCCCTCGGCCACCTTCGCGATGAAATCGGGAATGTGTACGTGGGTCGGGCAGCCTTTGTTCATGCAGGGCTTTGTGCGGCAGCGCAGGCAGCGCATGGCCTCCCGCACAGCCATATCCTCTGTATAGCCCTGGCAGACCTCCTCAAAGTTCTGGATACGGGTCTGGGGAGCCTGCTCTGGCATGGGGTTCTTGACTCTTACCAAATTAATCATATTCAGTTCCTCCCTTCTTCGCGGTCCAGACTTCTCTGGCGGTTCACAAGTGTCTCATAGCGCGCGCGGGAGCCCTCCTCGGCCTCCTCAAACAGCCTGTCGGCACGCTGCGGGAATTTCAGCTCGAGGGAGTTGTAGCGCACTTCCCCTTCCAGGAAGCTGCGGTAGCTCTCGGTGGCGGGCTGGCTGTCAATGGACAGCGGGTTCTCGCCTTTCTCTGCCAGCATCGGATTGTAGCGCAGCAGGTTCCAGTAGCCGGAACGCACGGCGTGCTTCATCTCCAGCATGGCATTGTTCATGCCAGCCTTGATGCCGTGGTTGATACAAGGCGCGTAGCAGATGATCAGGGACGGGCCGTGGTAGCTCTCTGCCTCGCGGATGGCCCGCAGCGTCTGCTCCGGGTTGGCTCCCATAGCGATCTGCGCCACATATACATAGCCGTAGGCCATGGCGATCTGTGCCAGGTCTTTCTTCTTCACGGCCTTGCCGGAGGAAGCAAATTTTGCCACAGCGCCCATAGGCGTAGACTTGGACGACTGTCCGCCGGTGTTGGAGTACACCTCCGTGTCAAATACCATGACGTTGATGTCCTCGCCGGAAGCCAGCACATGGTCGAGGCCGCCGTAGCCGATGTCGTATGCCCAGCCGTCGCCGCCGAAGATCCACATGGACGGCTTGATGAGCATGTCCTTGTTCTCCACGATATAGCGGGCGTCAGCGTTGGTATCTTGAATCTCCTGGCATTTTGCCAGCAGGATCTCGCCGGTATTCTTGGAGTGCTCCGGGCTGTCCATCGATGCGACCCAGGCCTTGGCCGGGACGCCGATCACGTCTGCCAGCCGCTCTGCGGCGGATTTCAGCTCGTTGCGCCTTGCCTGTACGGAGATGGCCATGCCGTAGCCGAACTCTGCATTGTCCTCAAACAGGGAGTTGGCCCAGGCAGGCCCCTTACCCTCCTTGTTGACCGTGTACGGCGTGCTCGGCGCGCTGCAGCCCCAGATAGAGGAGCAGCCGGTGGCGTTGGCGATAAACATCCGGTCTCCGAACAGCTGGGTGACCAGCTTGGCATAAGGAGTCTCCCCGCATCCTGGGCAGGCGCCGGAGAACTCCAGCAGCGGCTGCAGGAACTGGGAACCCTTGACCGTGTCTTCCTTGAACGGAAGCTCCTTCTCGGATACCGTGTCGAACAGTTTCGTAAATTTCTCCTGCTGCGCCTCCACATAGCTGGCCTCCGCAGGGATCATGGTGAGCGCCTTCTGCCTTGCCGGGCATACGGACACACAGGAGCCGCAGCCGGTGCAGTCCAGGGCAGAGATGGCGATTGTGAACTTCTTGTCCTTGACGCCCTTCATCTTCACTGCGCCGGGAACGCCCTCGGCCTCCTCCTCCGTCATGACGAACGGGCGGATAACCGCGTGCGGGCATACGTAGGAGCACCAGTTGCACTGCATGCACTTTGTGAAATCCCACTGGGGAACATCGGCGGCGATGCCGCGCTTCTCATAGGCCGCTGTGCCGGCAGGAATCATGCCGTTGGCCGTGGAGACAAAGTCGGATACCGGTACATAGTCGCCGGTCAGGGTGTTGGTGGGCACCATGATGCGGTTCAGGTACTCTGTCTGGGAAGCGTCCCTTCCTTCAAGAAGCGGGGCGGCAGCGCCGTCCGGCGCGTTCTTCCAGGCTTCGGGTACCACAACCTTGTGGATGTGGGTAATTCCAGCATCCACCGCAGCCAAGTTCATATTGACCACATCCTCGCCCTTGCGGCCGTAGGTGTGGCGGATGGCGTCCTTCATATAGCCCACGGCGTCGTCGATCGGGATGATGTCGGCCAGCTTGAAGAAGGCAGCCTGCAGGACAGAGTTGGTCCTTCTGGCGCCCAGGCCGATCTTCTTGGCGATATCCACGGCGTCACAGGTGTAGAACTGGACGTTGTTGTTGGCGATGTAGCGTTTTACCTTCGCCGGCAGATAAGTCTCCAACTCCTCGTCGTTCCATGTGCAGTTGAGCAGGAAGAATCCGCCCGGCTTCACATCCTCCACCATCTCGTAGCGGGTCAGGTAGGCGCTGTTGTGGCAGGCGACAAAATCCGCCTGCTTGACATAGTATGCAGACCGGATCGGCTCGTCTCCGAAACGAAGGTGGGAGATGGTCACGCCGCCGGATTTCTTGGAGTCGTACTGGAAGTACGCCTGCACCTTCTTGTCGGTGTGGTCGCCGATGATCTTGACGCTGTTCTTGTTGGCGCCGACGGTACCGTCAGCACCCAAGCCCCAGAACTTGCAGGCCTTCGTGCCCTTGGGGGCCACGTGCGGATTGCTGGTTACCGGGAGGGACAGGCCGGTGACATCGTCCTTGATGGAGATGGTGAATTCCATCTTCGGCTGTTCGCTCCACAGGTTCTCATAGACGGACAGCAGGTCTCCCGGCTGCGTATCCTTGGAGCCCAGGCCGTAGCGTCCGCCAGTGATTAAGCAGGATGCGAACGGCGTGCCGCGAAGGGCGGCCACCACATCCAGGTACAGAGGCTCGCCGGTGCTTCCAGGTTCCTTTGTGCGGTCCAGGACGGCAATCTTCTCCACCGTCTTGGGGATCACGTTCAGGAGATATTTGGCGGAGAACGGACGGTACAGGTGTACCTCCACGATTCCCACCTTGCGTCCCTGGGCGTTCAGGTAATCCACCAGCTCCTCAGCGGTATCGCACACAGAGCCCATGGCGATGAGGATCTCCGTGGCGTCCGGAGCGCCGTAGTAGTTGAAGGGCTTGTAGTCTGTGCCGATCTTGGCGTTCACCTTGTCCATATACTGGGCCACAATATCCGCCGTCTCCAGGTAAGCCGGGTTGCTCGCCTCCCGGTGCTGGAAGAAGGTCTCGGGCTGCTCCGCAGAGCCCATGCTGTGCGGGTGGTTCGGATGCAGGGAGCGGGCCCGGAAGGCCTTGACTGCATCCCAGTCTACCATCTCTTTCAGATCGTCATAGTCCCACACCTCGATCTTCTGATACTCGTGGGAAGTGCGGAAGCCGTCGAAAAAGTGCACCATCGGCAGCTTGCCGGCAATGGTGGCCAGATGGGCCACAGCGGCCAGGTCCATGACCTGCTGCACACTGTTGGACGCCAGCATGGCAAAACCTGTCTGGCGGCAGGCCATCACGTCCGAGTGGTCGCCGAAGATGGACAGGGCATGGGAAGCCAGCGCCCTGGCGGCCACGTGGAAGACCGTGGGAGTCTGCTCCCCGGCCAGCTTGTACATATTCGGGATCATCAGAAGCAGTCCCTGGGAGGCCGTGAAGGTCGTCGTGTAGGAACCTGCGCTGATGGAACCGTGCACAGCTCCGGCGGCTCCGCCCTCCGACTGCATCTCTACGATTTTTACTTTTTCACCAAAGATATTGGTACGGTCGTCGGATACCCACTCGTCCATATTTTCTGCCATGGGAGAGGATGGGGTGATCGGGTAGATCGCTGCAACCTCAGAGAAAGCATAGGCGACATGTGCGGCAGCCGTGTTACCGTCCATTGTTTTTAATTTCCTCACCGAAATCACACTCCTTTCCCCAGCTCCAGGGCTTCACGCTGCAGGTAGATATACTCCGGCACAGACTGCTTCCAGATGACGCCCCGCGTACACATGTACTGGCATACCTCGCAGTCCTCGCAGAGATCCGGGTCGATGACCGCATGCTTTCCTTCCATATAAATAGCATTGTTCGGACAGTTGGAATAGCAGTCCTGGCAGGAGATGCAGCCGTAGTCGCACACCTTTGCCTTGTCCTCGTAGTCCGCCTCGGAAGCGCAGGCCACCTGCTTGAGGCCTTTATAGGGAACCATGGTGATGAGGTGCTGAGGACATGCGTATGTACAATCCCTGCAGCCCACGCACTTGTCCGGATCCACCTTGGCAGTTCCGTTGACCATGGTGAGGGCGTCGTACCGGCAGACCTCGGTGCAGCTTCCCTGGCCCAGGCAGCCGGTGGTGCAGAGCCCCAGTGTCTTGGGATCAATCTTGGCAGCTTCCACGCAGGAGTGGATGCCCAGCTCCTGGTAAGCCTTGGATGCGCGGATTCCGCCGCTGCATCTGACGAAGGCCACCTTGTCCTTCAGAACCCGCAGGTCGTGGACGGTGTCCACAATAATCTTCTTCTTGCATTTTACCGTACAGGCAGCGCAGCCCTCGCACTTATCGTAGTCGATGACCGCATGGTTGTCGATGATGGACACCGCGCCCTTCGGACATGCGCGCTCGCACTCTCCGCAGGCGATGCAGCCAAAGCCGCACGTCTGCCTTACGATATCCTCGTCCTCCTGCTTGGAAGAGCAGGGGATAAAGTTGGTGGCGTCCGCAGGAATCATGCGGATAATGTGCTGGGGACAGGCGTTGGCGTTGGCACAGGCGCCGCAGCCGTTGCACTTGTCCGGATCAATGGTTACCTTGCCATCGGCGAAGGACATCGCACCGTACTGGCACACATCCACACAGGAGCCTAAGCCGACGCAGCCGCTCTTGCATTCTCCCCGCTGGAAACCCTGCTCCACCGCCTGGGCGCAGGAAGTGCAGCCGGCCTTGGCGAACCGTTCCTTCCCCGCCGCGCTGCCAGCGCAGCTGATAAAAGCAATTTTCTTGGTGACCGCAACGGTGGGAACGCCCAACAGGGCGGCGATCGCATCTACAGCGTCCTGGCTGCACGCGGGACAGAGGCTGACCTTGCCTGAACAGGCAATTTCCTGGGCGCATTCCGCGCAGGTCGCCTTGCCGCATCCGCCGAGTCCGCTGCAGTTTTGGCCGGGCAGCAGCTCTAAGATCTGTCCGGCTAATTCTGCCACTTTATCGTGACTGGTATTCATGGAAACCCCTCCTTCTTTATTTTATAACCCACGGTATAATGATAGCATTTTTTCGGATTTTTTCAAATTATTTTCTTGCTCAGAAACATGACAAATAGCGGCGTTTCGGGTATTTTGGCGGATTGTACTGAAAAAAGTACAAGATTGGCGGGGCGGGTGCGCGGGGCAAAAATAAGATGTCAAGAAAAAATACTTGACAGGAGCGGGAAATTCCTGTATGCTACCAAAGGTGGTAGGTATGGAGAAGATTGTGCTGCAGGGACTGCTCTATGATTTTTATGGGGAACTGCTGACGGAACACCAGCGGCAGGTCTATGAGGACGTTGTCCTGGGCGACCTGTCCATCAGTGAGATTGCCCAGGAGAGGGGCATCAGCCGTCAGGGCGTGCACGACCTGGTGAAGCGGTGCAACCGCATCCTGGAGGAGTATGAGGAGAAGCTTCATCTGGTGGCCAAGTTTGTCAGCATCCGGGACAAGGTGGGCAGGATCCACGACCTGGTGGAGAGCAGGGACACAGAGGCGCAGGGGCAGATCCTCAGCCAGGTGGCAGAGCTGTCCAGCCAGATATTAGAGGAGTTATAGCAGATGGCATTCGAGAGTTTATCCGGCAAGCTTCAGAATATTTTCAAGAATTTGCGCAGCAAGGGGCGTCTGACAGAGGAAGATGTGAAGGCTTCCCTGAAGGAAGTGAAGATGGCTCTTTTGGAAGCGGATGTCAGCTTCAAGGTGGTCAAGCAGTTTATGAAGGCCGTCCAGGAGAGAGCCGTGGGGGCAGATGTCATGAACGGCCTGAATCCCGGGCAGATGGTGGTGAAGATCGTCCACGAGGAGATGATCCGCCTGATGGGATCCGAGACGGCGGAGCTGGCGCTGAAGCCGTCCAACGAGGTCACGGTGCTGATGATGGCCGGACTGCAGGGAGCCGGCAAGACGACCACAGCTGCCAAGCTGGCAGGGAAGCTCCAGAATAACAAGCGCAGGCCGCTGCTGGCCGCCTGTGACGTGTACCGCCCGGCGGCTGTGAAGCAGCTGCAGGTGAACGGGCAGAAGCAGGGAATCGAAGTGTTCGCCATGGAGGACAGCAAGGATCCGGTGGGCATCGCCCGGGCGGCGGTGGACTACGCCAAGGAGAAGGGCTTCAACCTGGTGCTGCTGGACACGGCGGGGCGCCTGCACATCGACGAGGACATGATGGAGGAGCTTGCGGCTATCAAGGAGGCCGTCCAGGTGGACGATACGCTGCTGGTGGTGGACGCCATGACCGGCCAGGACGCGGTGAATGTGGCGGCGAGCTTCAATGAGAAGATTGGCATCGACGGCGTGATCCTGACCAAGATGGACGGCGATACAAGGGGAGGCGCGGCCCTGTCTGTCAAGGCGGTGACCGGCAAGCCGATCCTATATGTGGGTATGGGCGAGAAGCTGGGCGATCTGGAGCAGTTCTATCCCGACCGCATGGCATCCAGGATACTGGGCATGGGAGACGTGCTGACGCTGATCGAGAAGGCCCAGGCTGATATGGATGCGGAGAAGGCCCGGGAGATGAGCCAGAAGCTCCGGAAGAACAAGCTGGGCTTTGACGATTACCTGGAGAGCATGAACCAGATGAAGAAGATGGGCGGCATGGCCAGCATCCTGTCCATGATGCCCGGCATGGGGCTGAAGGCCAAGGAGCTGGAGGCGGCGATGGATGAGAAGAAGATGGCGCGCATCGAGGCGATCATCCTGTCCATGACGCCCCAGGAGAGGGCGAACCCCGACATCCTGAACCCGCCGCGCAAGCGCCGGATCGCAGCGGGCGCCGGCGTGGACTTGAGCGAGGTGAACCGGCTGGTGAAGCAGTTTGAGCAGAGCCGCAAGCTGATGAAGCAGATGCCCGGCCTGATGGGGGGCAGAGGCGGCCGCAGGGGAAGAATGCGCTTCCCGTTTTGACAGGTGATACCAGGGGGATTTCCCCCGACATCATAGATAACTACCAGAGAGTGCGAGGAGGTGACATACATGGCAGTAAAGATTAGACTGAGAAGAATGGGACAGAAGAAGGCTCCGTTCTACAGAATCGTTGTGGCAGATTCCAGATCCCCCAGGGATGGCAAGTTCATCGAGGAGATCGGCATCTACGATCCCACCAGGGACCCCAGCGTATACAAGGTAAACGAGGAGCTGGCTAAGAAGTGGCTTGCGAGCGGCGCACAGCCGACCGAGACTGTAAGCAAAATTTTCAAGCTTGCCGGCATTGAAAAATAAGACGAACCGGAGGTGTCCGCGTGAAGGAATTAGTGGAAGTAATTGCAAAGTCGCTGGTGGATTACCCGGATGAGGTAGTAGTCGAGGAGAAGGAGAACGACCGCGCAATCGTGGTCGAGCTCCGGGTCGCCCAGTCTGACATGGGCAAGGTCATCGGCAAACAGGGACGCATCGCAAAGGCAATCCGTTCAGTCGTGAAAGCGGCATCTTCTCAGGAAGAGAAGAAGGTTGTAGTGGAAATTTTGCAGTAACATGCACAAGAGGGTATCCGAAGGGACGCCCTCCTTTTTTCACCCAGGAGGGGCAGATGGAAGAGAAATTCAAGGTGGGGATTATCACAACGACCCACGGGATACGCGGAGAGGTGAAGGTTTTCCCGACGACAGACGACAGCCGGAGATTCAAGCGGCTGAAGGACGTGCTGCTGGACACAGGGAAGGAAGAGCTGCGGCTGGAGATCGAGGGAGTCAAATTTTTTAAGAACCTGGTAATCCTGAAGTTCCAGGGGCTTGACAGTATCAACGACGTGGAGAAGTTCAAGGGCTGCGGCCTCTATGTCCCCCGGGCGAATGCCGTGCGCCTGCGCAGGGATGAGTACTTCGTGGCGGATCTGATCGGCGTGGAGGGCTTCCTGGAGGATGGAAGCCGGTTCGGCGTGCTGAAGGATGTGCTGGAGACAGGGGCCAACGACGTGTATATCTTCGACACGGAGCGGTACGGGGAGGTGCTCGTCCCCGCCATCAAGGACTGTATCCTGGAGGTGGACGTGGAGGCGGGGAAGATGCGCCTGCATCTGCTGCCGGGACTGGTGGATGAGAGGAAGCTATGAAATTTTTTATTATGACATTGTTCCCGGACATGGTGCTGGACGCCCTGCATACGAGCGTGCTGGGGCGGGCGGCGGAGAAGGGGCTGCTGGACATTGAGGCGGTGGATATCCGCACGTTCGCCACGAATAAGCACAAGCGGGTGGACGATTACCCCTACGGCGGGGGCGCGGGCCTGGTCATGCAGGCGGAGCCCATCTACCGGGCCTATCAGTCCGTACAGGACAAGACGCAGGGGAATCCCCGGGTGATCTACCTGACGCCCCAGGGACGGGTGTTCTCCCAGGAGATGGCGAGAGAGCTGGCCAAGGAGGAGGAGCTCGTCTTCCTGTGCGGCCATTACGAAGGCATTGACGAGAGGGTGCTGGAGGAGATTGTCACCGACCAGGTGTCGATCGGGGACTATGTCCTCACCGGCGGGGAGCTGGCAGCCATGGTGATGGTGGACGCCATATCCAGGCTGGTGCCGGGGGTGCTGAACAACGAGGAGTCTGCGGAGTTTGAATCCTTCGAGGACAACCTGCTGGAATATCCCCAGTACAGCCGCCCGGAGGAGTGGATGGGGCGCAGGGTCCCGGCAGTGCTCTTGTCCGGCCACCACGGGAAGGTGGATGAGTGGAGGAGGGAGCAGTCCCTGCTGCGCACGCTTGAGCGCAGGCCGGATCTTTTGGAGAAGGCCAGGCTGACGGACAAGGATCGGGATTTTCTGGACAAAATTCAAAAAAAGCCTTGCGAAGACGCCTGATGTATGATACCATACAATAGTTGTGAGAAAAGATGGTCCTCTGTTACGCCAGCGGCGCGCTGCGCCCGATGTATTAAGAACATCCAGATGAAGAAGGAGGCACACAGATGAACGAGATTATCAAAAATATTGAGGCAGAGCAGCTGAAAGCCGAGCTTCCCCAGTTTTGTGTCGGAGATACCGTGCGGGTATACGGCAAGATCAAGGAGGGGAACCGCGAGAGAATCCAGGTCTTCGAGGGCATTGTCCTGAAGAGGCAGGGCGGCGGCGCAAGGGAGACCTTCACCGTCAGGAAGACATCCGGCGGCATCGGCGTGGAGAAGACATGGCCGCTTCACTCCCCCAACGTGGAGAATGTGGAGGTTGTGCGCAGAGGTAAGGTAAGGCGCGCGAAGCTGAACTACCTGAGAGACCGGGTTGGCAAGAAGGCCAAGGTCAAAGAGCTGGTAAAATAATTTTCGAGAATAGCGAAGAGAAGAAGAGGGACAAGTACATACCGTATGTTGTCCCTTTTTTTATGAGCGCGCCGCGGGGCCGTGCAGGCAGCGCGTGCAGGGCTCTGGGGCGGGCGGCGGTCCGTGTATCATAGATGGGGAACGGGATGCATATGAGAAGAAGACGCAGGAGATATGGGGCGAGAAGAAGAGAGGACAGCGGAAATATCAGATTGGTGGGAGGGATCCTTGTATGGGCTCTCCAGATTGCGGTTGTCCTGGTGCTGGCTTTCCTCCTCGTATACTACGGAGGGGAGCAGATCCGCAACGTGGGAAACTCCATGTCCCCCACCCTGGCGGACGGGGACGTGGTGCTGGTGAACCGGCTGATCTATAAGCTGCGCTCCCCGCAGATGGGGGATCTGGTGGTGTTTAAGCCCAACGGCAATGAGAATTCCCACTTCTATATCAAGCGGGTTGTGGGGACGCCGGGGGATACGGTGCAGATTATCGAGGGCTTCCTCTATGTGAATGAAGAGCTGGTGACAGACCTGCCGGTGAGCCGGGTGTCCAGCCCAGGCATGGCCCAGGAGCCGGTCACTGTGGAGGAGGGAAGCTACTTTGTCATCGGGGACAACCCGGACAGTAGCGAGGACAGCCGCCATGCGGACGTGGGGAACGTCCGGCTGGAGGATATTGAGGGCCAAGCCTGGTACATCCTGTCCCCGTCTGAGCACAGGGGCAAGCTGGACTAGAGAGGGAGAAGGAGGACGCAGGATGCAGTACCAATGGTACCCGGGACACATGACGAAGGCCCGGCGCATGATGCAGGACAATATGAAGCTGGTGGATCTGGTGATCGAGCTGGTGGATGCGCGCATCCCCTACAGCAGCAGGAACCCGGACATCGCGGAGCTGGGGAAGAATAAATCCAGGATTGTCGTCCTGAACAAGGCGGATTTGGCGGACGAGGAGGGGAGCCGCCTGTGGATGGAGGCCTTCGAGAGGGAGGGCGCCTTTGCCGTGAAGATGAACGCCCGGTCCCGGCAGGGAGCTAAGGCAGTGGAGTCCGCCGTGCAGCAGGCATGCCAGGAGAAGATCGAGCGCGACCGCAGGCGGGGCATCAAGAACCGGCCGATACGGGCGATGGTGGCGGGGATTCCCAATGTGGGGAAGTCCACCTTTATCAACAGCTATGCGGGGAAGGCGTGCGCCAAGACAGGCAATAAGCCAGGGGTGACCAGGGGGGCTCAGTGGATCCGCCTGAGCCGGCAGCTGGAGCTGCTGGACACGCCGGGAATTCTCTGGCCCAGATTCGAGGATCAGGAGGTTGGCAGGAGGCTGGCCTTCATCGGCTCCATCCGGGACGAGATCCTCAACACGGAGGAGCTGGCTGTGGAGCTGATCGCCTTCCTTCACAGGAGATACGGGGGTGCGCTCTCCCAGCGGTATGGGATCGCCGAGGGGGAGGATCCGCTGGACAGCCTGAATCAGATTGCGGAAAATAGACTTTGCCGTTTAAAGGGAAATGTGTTAGACTTAAAGAAAGCGTCGTCCATTTTGCTGGATGATTTCCGGAGCGGACGTCTGGGACGGATTACGCTGGAATTTCCGGGAGAGGAATGACAGGGGCTGGCTGTGGGCCTGGCGAGGATATGGGTGAGCATGAAGCCGAAAGAGATAGAAGAAGAGAAGCGGAGTACGAGCATATTCCGGGAAATATTTAATATGGTACTGTACCTGCTGCTGATTGTGGTGGCGACGCTGCTGATTGTGAGGTATGTGGGGCAGAGGACGATGGTGTCCGGTTCCTCGATGGAGCCGACGCTGAGCCACGGGGACAATCTGATTGTGGATAAGATTACCTACCGTTTCCAGGATCCGGTGCGGTACGATATCATTGTATTCCCCTACAAGTATGAGGAGGATACCTACTATATCAAGAGGATTATCGGCCTTCCCGGGGAGAAGGTGCAGATTTCCGAGGAGGGGACGATCTACATCAATGACCAGGTGCTGGAGGAACACTATGGGAACGAGGTCATGAAGAGCCCTGGGATTGCGGCGGAGCCGGTGTTCCTGGGGGCGGACGAGTACTTCGTGCTGGGGGACAACCGCAATGCCAGCGCGGACAGCCGGGAGCCCAGCGTGGGCGTGATTTCCGGCAGCGACATTGTGGGAAGGGCCTGGCTGAGGATTTGGCCGCTAAATAAATTTGGAATTTTGAGGCATCAGTGACGGCAGGCAGAAGTGCCGCCGGGGAGAGCCGTTCCGAAACAATCAAGCCGGTTTTGGAACGGCTTATTTATACGGCAGATAGGGCAGGGGAGGATGGCTGTGGAGAAGAGGACAGAGACAATTGCCGGGATACGGGCAAGGCTCCTGGAGGCGGGAAGCGACCAGCGGCAGGAGATGGAAGACCGGTACGGGAAGGACGAACGGGCAGGCGTACAGAAGCTCCTGGAAGCCTACCGGCGGCGGATGGATAAGCTGGCGGCGGAGGAGAGGCGTATCTGGGAGATGAAGGCCTATGAGCGGGAATACCAGGCCCGGGGATACCGCTATATCTGCGGGATTGACGAGGCCGGGCGGGGGCCGCTGGCCGGGCCGGTGGTGGCCGGAGCGGTGATTTTGCCGGAGGACTGCGCGATCCCCTATATTAACGATTCCAAGAAGCTCTCCCCGGCCAGGAGGGAGGAGCTATACGGCCGGATTATGGAGGAGGCCGTAGGGGTGGGGGTCGGCTGGTCCGGCCCAGAGCGCATCGACGAGATCAACATTCTGCAGGCGACCTATGAGGCGATGCGGATGGCGGTGGGGAAGCTGCCGGTCAAACCGGACCTGCTGCTGAACGACGCGGTGCGCATCCCGGGTCTGGATATCCCGCAGGTGCCGGTGATCAAGGGGGACGCCAAGTCGCTGTCCATCGCTGCGGCCAGCATTGTGGCCAAGGTGACCAGGGACCGGCTGATGGAGGAATATGACCGGCTGATGCCCCAGTACGGGTTTGCCTCCCACAAGGGCTACGGTTCCGAGGCGCACATACGGGCGATCCGCACCTACGGGCCGAGCCCCATACACAGGCGGACGTTTATCAGCCATTTTGAAGGGGGACGGGAAGACGGACAACCGGAGTAAGGGAAGGCTGTACGAGGGCCTGGCGGAGGAATATCTGGGCAGGCGGGGGTACCGCATCCTGGAGCGCAATTTCCAGCGGCGGGGCGGGGAGATCGACCTGGTGGCCCTGGAGGGCGGCTATCTGGTGTTCGTGGAGGTAAAGTTCCGCGCAGACAGCAGGAAAGGAGAGGCCCTGGAGGCAGTGGGGCCGCGCAAGAGGCGCAGGATTTGCCAGGCGGCCAGGAGATACTGTGCGGAGAAGGGGCTGCCGGAGGATGTGCCGGTGCGCTTCGACGTGGTGGCTGTCACCGGGCGGGACGTCCGCCTGGTGCAGGATGCATTCTGGATGGGAGAATAGGGAAGATGCAGATAGAATTCAGGAGAAAGACAGAGGGAAGGACAGGGCAGATACAGGTGGCGGACAGAGGAGGAATCCCTTTTCTGACGTTTCCGCTGCTGGAGGAGACGGGGACGGTGATCCACGGGTTTACCACCAGGCTGGGAGGCGTCAGCGAGGGCATCTATGCCTCCATGAACCTGAGCTTTACGCGGGGGGACGAGGAGGAGCGGGTGATGGAAAATTACCGCCTGGCCTCTGAGGCCCTGGGATTCCCGGTGGAGGAGATTGTCTGCTCTGACCAGACCCACACGGCCAATGTGCGCCGGATGGGGCGCGGGGACTGTGGGAAAGGGGTGCTGCGCCCAAGGGATTACCAGGATGTGGACGGAATGGTCACAGACGAGCCGGGGGTGGCCCTGGCGGCGTTCTTCGCGGACTGTGTGCCGCTGTTTTTTGTGGATCCGGTGCGGCGGGCTATCGGCCTTGCCCACTCCGGCTGGAAGGGGACGGCTGGGAGGATTGGGCAGAGGACGGTGGAGGCGATGCAGCGGGAATTTGGCTGTGATCCCCGGGATATCCGGGCGGCCGTCGGCCCTTCCATCTGCCGGGACTGCTACGAGGTGAGCCAGGATGTGATCGACGCCTTCGCGGAGAGTTTCCCGCCGAAGGAGCTGGAGGCGTGTATTGTGAGGAAGGGTGGCGGAAAATACCAGCTGGATCTGTGGAAGGCCAATGAGAGCGTCCTGCTGGATGCAGGGATCCTGCCGGAGCACCTGGCGGTCACAGATGTGTGTACCTGCTGCAATCCGCAGCTTCTGTTCTCCCACCGGGCGACCAACGGCAGGCGGGGGAACCTGGCGGCGTTCCTGCGCCTGGCGGACAGAGGATGAGGACGG
>CALWMI010000097.1 GCA_944381745.1 uncultured Lachnospiraceae bacterium
ATGTCTCCACCTCTTTACCCTAATATATGTAGGCATGGCCAAAAAAAGAACGCCGGAGGCGGCGGACGAAGTTCTCTTCGTCCGCCGTCCCGGCGCGCCGCTGCCTGCCAGCCTGCCAAACAACTTGGCAAACGCTCCTCCCGGCGTCCTGCCCGTGTGTCTAGCGGCTCACCATCAGCTTTTCCAACGCCTCCTTGAGCCCCTGCACGGACAGCTTGTACATCGGAAAAATCTCGCTGATGAGAAGCTCCGACTCCAGCCACTCCAGGGCCGCCACATTATCGTGCTTCCTGGGGTTCAGCCACACGGCCTTCTTGTATTTCCTCTGGAACAGGCGCAGCCACTCGATGCCCGGCAGCCCGCCGTTGCCCGCCCGGTAATTGCCGTGGGCGCTCAGCAGCTCCTCGTGGGCCATCTGGGCGTCCCCCACAAAAATCACCCGGTAATCGCTGTCCAGGTTCTTGAACACCCACTCGGTGTCAATCCAGTCCCCGTTCTCGCACTCCGGCGTATTGTACAGCTTATTGTAGACGCAGTTGTGGAAATAATACACCTTCACATCCTTGAAGTGGTTGGCCTTGTCCACCGCCTGGAACAGGTTGTTGCACAGGGAGCTGAAAGGCATCATCGTCCCTCCCGAATCGAACAGCAGCAAGAGCTTCACGGTGTTCTTCCGGGGCTTGTCGAATTCCAGCTTCAGATAACCGCCGTTCTTGCAGGTGGAATCAATGGTTTTGCCAAGGTCAAGCTCTGTCTTCGGCACATCCAGGCGGGCGGAAAACTGCCGCAGCCTGCGGAAGGCCACCTCGAACTGCCTGGTGTGCAGCGCCTTGTCCAGCCGGAAATCCCGGTACCGCTCCTCGCCGATCACCTGGAAAGCGCTGCGCATTCCCGTCTTGCCGTTGATACGGATGCCTCCCGGCGTCCTCCCCGCGTTGCCGAAGGTGGAACCGCCCCGCCGACCAATCCAGTAATTGCCGCCGTCGTGCTGGCTGTGCTGCTCCTCCAGGCGCTCCTGGAACTTGCGCCGCACCTGCTCCGGGTCGTCCTCATGCTTCTTCTTCGTCCAGAGCACGTCGTTGCCGTCGTCCTCCCACATATGCTCCTCATCGTCGCCGCCTGTGTCCAGCCACTCCAATATCTGCGGCGGGATCTCGTCCTGGGAGTGCACGCCCTTGAAATATTCCTGGAAGGCCCGGTCGTACTTGTCGAAATCCGTCTCGCTCTTCACCAGCACCATCCGCCCCAGATAATAGAAATCGGTGAGGCTGGAATGGCACAGCCCCTTGTCCAGCGCCTCCATCAGCGTCACCCACTCCGTCAGGGACACCTCGATCCCTTTGGCCTTTAAGATATAGAAAAATGGGGTAAACATCCTGCGCTCCTATCTCCTCTTCTTCAGCTCAGCCAGATCCTCGTCCTTCTTCAGGAGGACGCCTGCAAACGGCAGCTCCCGGCGTATTTTCTCCGGGTCTATCCCCCCAAGCTGCAGCGCCCGCAGCCAGTCGATCAGCTCAGAGGTGCTCGGCTTCTTGCGGATATCCTTGAGGCTGCGTATCCAGTAGAAGGTGTCCATGGCGTTCTTCAGCAGGTTGTCCTCCAGGCTTCCGAAATGTACCCGCACGATCTCCTCCATCAGCTCCGGCCCTGGGAACTCGATATAGTGGAAGATACACCGGCGCAGGAACGCGTCCGGCAGCTCCTTCTCCGCGTTGGAAGTGATGATCACAATCGGCCTCTCCTTGGCCTTCACCGTCTCCTTCGTCTCGTGGATGTAGAACTCCATCTTGTCCAGCTCCCACAACAGGTCGTTGGGGAACTCCAGATCCGCCTTGTCGATCTCGTCGATCAGCAGCACCGCCTGCCTGTCCGCCTGGAAAGCCTCGCCCAGCTTGCCCAGCTTGATGTAGTGGGCGATGTCGTCCACCCCCTCCTCGCCGAACTGGCTGTCGTAGAGACGCTGGATCGTGTCGTACACATACAGCCCGTCCTGCGCCTTCGTGGTGGACTTGATATTCCAGATGATCAGCTCCTTGTCCAGGGACTTGGCGATCGCCTCGGCCAGCATCGTCTTGCCTGTGCCCGGCTCACCCTTGATCAGCAGCGGCTTCTCCAGCTGGATCGCGATGTTCACCGCCGCCATCAGCTCCTCTGACGCCACGTACTCCCTGGAACCCTGAAACGTTGTGTTTTCCATTGCCATATTGTCCTTCTCCTTCTTCTTCCATCTCCGGTATCCGAAATCCCCGAAAGCCCTCGCGGGGAATCCGTTTTCTGCACATTTATCCTATCATAGAAGGGCGCCCTTCGGCAACGGTTTTCTTGCGGCCGGGCGGGGCTGCGCCGCCATCCCCGGGCCTCCCCGGCTAGGAAATGGAATCCCCATCCGCACAAAACGGCGGCGCTGCGCCGCCGCCCCCAGTCCTCCCTTCCCCTCCCCTGCGCAAAGGGCACATCCCCCGCACAAAGGGCTTGTCCTGCCTTCCCTCCCTGTGCTATGATAACGTCGGTGTACCAAGGGACAATACGGTCCTTGGTACACCGGCGCTGCATTGCGCAGGGCAGGCCGCGCCTGCGGCATCCTGCCCCGCCCTGTAATCTATGCGCCGGAGCCCAGCGCCCCGCGCCGCTTCGGCCAGCAACATAGAAGGGAGTTCCCATGACTGAACATTTTGCCAAAGATTCCAGCGGCTCCTGCCGCTCCCTGATCGACCTGCACGTCCACTCCTCGGAGTCGGACGGCACCCTCACGCCAGAAGAGCTTGTGGACTACGCAGACCAGAAGGGGCTGTACGCCTTTGCCCTGACCGACCACGACACGGTCAGCGGGCTTGACCGGGCGCTGGCTCGGGCCAAAGGCCGCGCGGTGCGCTGCATTCCCGGCATCGAGCTGTCCACGGAATACGAGGGGAAGGACGTCCACATCGTCGGGCTGTTCCTGGATTACCACAGTCCGGCCTTCGCAGGCCGCCTGCAGGAATTCTGTGACTCCCGGGAGGCGCGCAACGAGAAGATGGCCGCCCGGCTCACCCAGGCCGGCTTTCCCATAGAGATCGGGGAGCTTCGCGCCAGGTATCCGGACGCCGTGCTGACCCGAGCGCACTTTGCCGGCATGATGCTGGAGAAGGGCTACATCCGCACCCGGAACGAAGCCTTCGAGAAGTATATCGGCGACTCCTGCCCCTGCTATGTCCCGCGGGAGAAGGTCACGCCTGCCGATGGCGTCCGCCTCATCAAGCTGGCAGGCGGGGCCGCCGTCTTCGCCCACCCCATGCTGTGCCATCTCCCCCTGGAAAAGCTGGATCATCTCATCGGGCAGCTGGCCGGCGAAGGGCTTGACGCCCTGGAAGGCCTCTACGCCACGTACAGCCGGCAGGATGAGCAGTATGTCCGGGCTGCCGCCCAGAGATACGGCCTGCTCCTCTCCGGCGGCTCGGATTTCCACGGGGACAATAAGCCCGGGCAGGACATGGGCTGCGGCTTTGGAAACCTGCGGGTCCCCCGTTCCCTCCTGCCTCCCCTGGAGGCGCGCGCCTGGCACAGGAGAGAAGGACGGTAAGCGCCTGGCAGAAGCCCTATAGGCTTGCCTGAGACATGTGCCCGGCACAGGGCAGGTTTGCCTGAGAAACGCGCCCGGCGCAGGCCAAAGAGCCGCCGGGCAGCCCGACAGCCTTAGATTGACCACACCGACACACAACGCCCGCAGGCGCGAAGAGGCAGGCCCATTCCCCTGCGGGCACAGGAGAAGAAGAATGAAAAATTACAAGCTGATACTGGAATACGACGGCTCCCGCTACAGCGGCTGGACCCGCCTCGGAAAAGAAGAAGCTGCCAACACCATCGAGAACAAAATCCGGGAAGTGCTGAAAAAGAAGACCGGCCAGGAGCCGGAGATCTCCTGCGCCTCCCGCACGGAGACCGGCGTGCACGCCTACGGACAGGCCGTCAGCGTCCTGCTTGACTGTGCCGATACCCCTGAAAGCCTGAAGCGCTATCTGAACCGGTACCTGCCGATGGATATCGCCGTGCTGGAGGCGGAGGAAATGCCGCCCCGCTTCCGCGCCGCCCTGAATGCCTCGTCCCGGACTTACCTGTACCGCATCGCCGTGGGCGATGTCCCCAGCGTCTTTGAGCGCAAGTACACCTACTATTCCTTCGGCGAGCCGGATGTGGACAAGATGCGGGCTGCCGCCGCAAAGCTCGTGGGACGCCATGATTTCCGCGCCTTCTCCACGGCGAAGAAGAACAAGTCCACGGTGAAGGAGATCTTCTCCCTGGATGTCTACGGCGACGCCCAGGAAATCCAGATCACCGTCACCGCCAACGATTTTCTCCACAATATGGCGCGCATGATCGCCTCCACCCTGCTGGACGTGGGCCTGGGCCGCCGCCCGGCATCCGATGTCGAGAGAATCCTCTCCCCGGACGATGCAGCCGCCGCCAGCGCGCCGGCGGATCCCTGCGGCCTCTTCCTAGATCACGTGGATTTCTCCCAGCCCACCTGACGGCTGGGGAGGCCGTTGCTCCGGCTTCTCCCAGCATTGGCCGATGGCAGGTATTCCCGCCCATTCCTGGGAGAGGCAGTCACTCTGGCTTCTCCCCGTTGGCCGCCAGGTAGTCCTCCACATCCTGCAGGAACTGCTCCCATGCGTCCTCATGCTCCACAAAGTATAGGGGGCAGGCCTTGCCCGTCACATCATAGTGGCGGATCACATCCTCTGTCTTCAAGTTGAACTTGCCCATCAGCCAGGCAGTCAGGTGCACCATGGAATCGTAGGTCGCCTGGCTGTAGGAGCCATCCTCGTTGGTGTAGCACGTCTCAATGGACACGGTGTCCACGTTCCTCGTATTGGAGGCGTAGGCCTGTTCCGCTGTGGGGATACACTGGATAATCTCCCCCTCAAGCCCCACGATGAAGTGGCTGCTGGCGTGGGTCAGATGGCTGTCCTTGAGCCCCTCAAAATAGTCCCGGTTGTTCTGGGCGCTGGTCCCGGGATTGGCCGTATAGTGAAGCACAATCCCCCGGATCTCCTCCGTGGCCAGCTGGGGCCTGGAATACTCGTTGGGCGTCAGCAGCTGCACGTCGTACGCGGGCGCCGCCACCAGGAGCGTCGCCGGTTCCCCTCCCAGTCCCAGCACTGCCTGCAGAAGCCATCTGCCCGGGAACCACACGGCGGCGAAGGCCAGCGCCGCCACGAGAAGGAAGGCCATTCCTCCCGCCAGCGCCCTGCGCAGCCGCCTTCTCCTCTCCCTCCTGGCCATGCGGCGCATCTCCCTGCGGCTTGGACGGCCATAGCCTCCCCTGCCCTGGGGACGCCTCTCCCTTTCCACGCGCCAGCCTTCCCCGTCCCTTTGGCGCCTGCCGCTCTCCCCGCGCCTTTCCCGGCAGTCCCAGTCTCTTCTGTGTTCCCTCATCCGTCCTCTTCCTTTGTCCGTTCTTTTCCTTCATTATAGCGGAAAATTCAAAAGGAATCCCTCGCAAATTATGATTTTTTTCTTAAGCTGTGCCCGGCGGCCAGAAAACCTTCCCCGCGCCAAGCAGCCGCCTGGATGGTATTCTGTCAAGCTTCCTGCACGGCAGACGGCGCGCCCCAAGGGTCTGTCTCCCCCTGGGGCGCGCCGCCAAAAACCGCCCATGTGGGCTGTATGCGCGGGACATCCCGTCCGGCCTGCATTCCGTCCGGTCTACATCCCGTCCGGTTTACATCCCGTCCGGCCACATTCCGTCTGGAACCTGCTCCGTACCGCTTCATTCTGCTTCTTACAGCTTCATCCTGCTCAGTACAGCTCTCTGTAAATTTTGTACACCCGCTCCTTATCCAGCTCCACAAAGTTGTTGGCCATCAGCCTGCCCTGGTTGACCATCACCGACTCCGTGAACTCTTCCAGATCCTGCTGGGTGACGCCGTACTCATGGAGAGGCTTCTTCTGGATCAGGTTGTTCAGGAGAGCCTCCAGCGCATCGTACACATTCTCCACCGGAACCTCCAGGATATCCGCGATAAACTGGTTGAGCTTCGCGATCTCCCCGTCTGATTTAATCTCCATGTAGTTTTTCAGCACGCCGGTAAACATCGCATAGTTGCTCTCCCCGTGGGGCACATGGTACTTGCCGCCCAGGGGATAGCTTAAGGCGTGGACAGCTGCGCATCCCGCGTTGCCAAAGGCGATGCCCGCGAAGGTGCTGGCCGTCAGGAAATCCGGAAGCAGCGGGATCCGGGCATCCCTTCCCTCCGCCACAATCTTCTTGTAGCCCTTGAGGATCATCTCCATCGCCTTATAACCGAAGAGCCTGGTCATCTCGTTGCCCTTCGGGGACAGGCTGGACTCCACGGCGTGCACCAGGGCATCGATGGAGCTTGTGGCAAATACCGGGAACGGCAGCCCCTCCAGAAGCTCCGGCACCAGCACCGCGCTGTCGGCGTACATCTCGTCGGATGCCAGCCCCTTCTTCGTCCCCCGGCTGTTCAGCGCCAGGATGGCGATATTTGTCACCTCGCTGCCTGTGCCGCAGGTGGTGGGCACGATCACCAGCTCCTTGTCCTTCTCGATGGGCTTCTTGCCATCGTACAGATCCAGGATCGGGGACACATACTTCAGGGCGAAAATCTTGGAGATATCGATGACGGTGCCGCCGCCGATGGCCACAATCCGCTTATGCTCTCCCTTCACATCCTTGTAAATGGCCTCCAGCATATCGTCGGAGGGCTCGCCCGCCCCGTATTTCTCCTGGAAAATCGTATCGCATCCCAGATTCAGCTCCCCAAAATAGGGGTTGTAAATGTACTCGTTGGTGATCACCAGGTCCCCCTTGCCCAGCTTAAACTCCTCTGCAAATTCCTTCGCCGTCCCATACTTGTATATGCTCGGCTTGATCATCAGTTCCTTCAATGTGATTGCCTCCTTCTATCGAATCTTACATCAGCAGATAACGTTCCCAAATCATTCTATCATATTTTTTTACAAAATCAAATATTAATTTCTTTTTTTTGACTATTGCGCTGTATCACCCTTTATTGTTACAAAATTTCTTTTTGTATCATCCGCTGCCTTGTCTGGATCACGGTAAGAAAAGAGTCTGGCGGCTTAAGGCCGCCAAACTCCTTTTTCTCTCTCCTATCGCAAGGACTATGCCTCTTCCTTATTCTTGGCGAACAGCTCGCTGCCCTCGACGACTACCCAGACAATGATGCCAACCAGCAGCGCCCAGCCAGGCGTAAAGAAACACAGCGCGCCGGCGATGATGCTGGCGATGCCTCTCTCATTGGCCGTGGAACACATGCGCATGCCGATATTGCCGCAGGCGAAGGCCTGAACGCCCATTGTGATGCCGAAGAAGATCGCGAAGGCCGGGCGGATCAGTGTGACAAGCGGCAGGATCAGGACGGCGATCACTGTCGCGGCGCGGAAGGTACACACACCGTCCCAGTAGCTGTGCAGCGTCTTGTAGCCTCTCTTATAGCGCTCGGTGATGGTCAGGAGGCCCGATGCCCACAGTGGCCCGCACAAGGGCACCCACGGGGCGAACAGGGACATGATCCCATTCCTAAGGAAACTCACCAGGTTGGAACGGCCTGCGTCAAAGATAACCGTCTCATCAGGCCTGGTTGCTGTCGCCTCTGAGACGACCTCCTTAGCAAGGACGAAGTCCGAGAAAGCGATAATGTACACCGTAAAGGCCATCGGGATTGCCGAGAGGAAGAACTCTGTAGCCGGGAAACCCAGCCCGAAGATGGTAAAGTACTCCAGCACAAAGCCGATGGAGAACGGCGTGATGCCCCACTGGATCTCCGGGACAGCGATCTCGCCGATCAGGAACGGGGCCAGCACAATCGCAAAAATCTGCGCAGGCACGACGCCCTGGTTGCGGATCAGTGTGAGCCATTTGCTCTTCTTGGCAGCCCGGGCGAAGCTCGGGTTAAACAGGAAGAAATAGGACATCAGGACAGCGATGCACACGGTGATCGGCGCCGTAGGCATTCTAGCTTCAAAGACATTGATGGCTGCCGTGATGCCGGCGCCCAGCACAATGCCCGCCTTGATCGACATCGGTACGATGTCCACCAAATTCCGCCCCATGCCCGTCGCCCCCATGACCAGGAAGAACAGGGCTACCAGCATCTGCAGGGCAATCATCGCGTAGATCCGGTCTACGTTGCCCGTCGCATAATTAGGCAGCTCCCACTGTCCCAGATAGCTCAGGGTCAGCGGCAGGGCCGGTGTGATCCAGCCAGGCACCACTGGGTCGCCCAGCAGGGACGGCAAGTAATAGCAGATAGCATTCAGGATGCCGAAGGTCAGGCTCATCAGGAACGCGCCGTTCTCTGTCAATCCTAGCGCTGCAATATTCGACGCTTCATCCAGCCCATAGGTTGTCATTGTGGTCGCCGTACCTGCCCCCAGGCAGGCGACTCCCAGGAAGAAAGCGGCCAGCATCTCTGTCCAGGACCATTCGTGATGGATCAGAGGAAGCCTCAGGTTGAACGGTCCCAGCTTAATAAATGGCTGGACGCCGCCGAGTTCCCTCTTCTTCAGCGGAAATTTCCCGCTGTTGAAGTTTTCCGGTGCCGGAATGTTTCGCGGTTGTTGTTGAATTTCGCTCATATAGATACCCTCCTTTATTATGAATTTTTAGGAAGTCAAGGATTGTACAATTTTCGTATATATCCTCTATTGTCAAAAATGATTTTTGTGCAAATTGTACAAAGCTTTCTGTTCCTTAACAGTATTCTAACATATTTTTATATAAAAAGGAATAGGTATTTTTATATTTTTTTAACAAAATTTTATATTATTTTTTCTTTTTCTTCTCTTCCCTTTCCCGCTCCTCCATCTCCTTCGCATAGGCCCGGTTCAGATCCTGGAATTCCCGTTCCATCTCCCGGCTGATCCTGCGAAGCAGCTCCATCCGATGGTCAACCTGGTTATACAGGAAACTGTCAAAATCCTCCTTCCGCTCCTGCGTGCAGATGGTCGCAGGATTCTCGCATCCCACGAGAAAGGTGTGGGTCATGTACAGCAGGCGGTTGATGGGATCAGAAAACTGATACTTCTTCGTCCGGTTAATCCCGGCTTCCTTTGTCACCCTGTCTGCGGCCGCAGACAACTCGGCGAACAGCTTTACCGACCGCTGTGCATTGGCCCGCCTCATAATTCCCCGGATGGATTCCGGCTGCTCCTTCTCCGGCAGCACCCGCAGGGCGCCTCCCTCCAGCTCCTCCACCGCCAGCCGGTCTCTCTCCGGATCCAGCCGGTTCGGGCAGATATAGTTGGACAGCTTGGTAAAGGCCGCCGCAAAGGCATTGCACTCCTTACGGATATCCTTCTTCTGTCGCCTAGACAGCACAAAGCAAAACATCATCCCTATCACGGTCACTGCATATGCCACATGAACCGGATTTATCTTCATGCGTACCCCTCCTTTGTCAACCTTGTCTACAGTCCTTTCTTCTCTATTATAGTTAAAAATAGACAATTATTCAACTTATTTATCATTCTATTCTGACGTTTTTCACAAAAAAATGTCCTCTTTTCCGCCTCTGCATCGTTGACCCGCTCCACTCTTTATGCTACACTTATTTTAAGGTATCGTCTCAAATCATCTTATGAGAAAGGACGTGGTATTTATGACAGCTCCAGCAGGCGCAAAGCAGGCGGATGCGCAGCGTCCCGCCGCCAGAGGAGGCGTGGCCATCCTCTGCTTCCTCCTGATCCTGGCCGGGCAGGGCTATTTACTGCGCCGGCTCATCGCCGGAGATGCCGGTTCTATCCTGCGCCTCCCCTTCCTCGTGGAGTGCTGTTTTGCAGTCATCCTCCTGGGCGCTTGTGTGCTCTGCGCCGTCAAGCCCACAGGCTGGACCAGCAAGACAGGGTGCATAGCGGCGTTTGCCGTCTACACGCTCTATGTGGTGCACAGCCTGGTGTTTTATAACGATTTTTCTGCGGCCTACCTGACCGGCATTCAGGCGCAGTACGACAGTGCAGGAGGCGCTCTTGTCGCCCTCAAGCTGGTGGTTGCCTTGATCGGCGTCACCGCTGGCATACCTGCCTCCCCGCCTATTGACAAGTTCGAATATTCCCGCCGGCTGCGCGAGAAAGCCCAGCTGCAGCAGGCGCAGTGGGCCAGGAACTCCGCTGAGGGAGCCAAAAAGGATCTGGACAGCGCCATCGCCAAGCTCAAGGACAGCCTCAGCGAAGAAGAGCTAGCTGAGCTTCTCTCCCGCCTCCAGAAGGAGGCCGCAGAGAAGGTTTCCGCCGCCAAAGAGCCCGCCGGTTCCGACGGCTCTTCCCCGGCAGGCGCCGAACAGCTTGATCCCGCATCCATGGGCCAAGGACGGGAGAGCATTGCCGAACAGTGGAGAGGCTGGGGCGGAGGCATGTGAGGCCGCCTTTCGGCAGGCACAGAATGTCCAGGACAGCCCGAAGGGATGCCAGCCTGCCTGCTCTTTTTCCCCATCAAAGGGCAGGAGCCGGGAACTCAGCAAAGACTGCTGATTCCCGGCTCCCGCCCTTTTTTCCTAGGATGCCCGTCTGACAAGCATCCTTCCTTCTTCTATTCCGGCCTTTCCGATTCTGTCTTCTCCTCTTCCTGCTGTGCGCCCCTGCCCTTCTCTGCCCGCAGGAACGCTATGAAGATACATACAAACGCGATCACGTTCGCCAGGATGAACATCCCCCGGTACTGTTCATAAATGCGCGCCATGCGCACGGCGTTGCACACTGTGCACAGCATCCCGCACACATACACAAGCCTGCCAAGCCAAACGGAAGGCTTATTCCTCAGGCCCAGAAGGACCAGATTCCCGACCCAGCACAGCACCAGCAGCCCCAAGAGGCCCACTGTCGCGTAAAAAAGATATTGGTCAGCCATTCTTACTCCTCAATGCTATAGTTCGGCGCTTCCTTCGTGATATGGATGTCGTGCGGATGGCTCTCCTTCAGGGATGCGGAAGAGATCTTCACAAACCTTCCGTTCACCTTCAGCTCCTCCACGGACTTGGTGCCGCAGTAGCCCATGCCTGCCCGCAGGCCGCCCAGCAGCTGGAACACGGTGTCCTCCACCGTCCCCTTGTAGGCCACACGGCCCTCCACGCCCTCCGGCACAAGCTTCTTGGCGTCGCTCTGGAAATAGCGGTCCTTGCTGCCGTTCTCCATGGCGGCGATGGATCCCATCCCACGGTATACTTTGTATTTCCTTCCCTGGTACAGCTCATAATCTCCAGGGCTCTCGTCGCAGCCGGCAAAGATGCTGCCCATCATGCACACGTTCGCGCCTGCCGCAATGGCCTTGGTCATGTCTCCGGAGTACTTGATGCCGCCGTCCGCAATGATCGGGACACCGTACTCCTTCGCCACCTCGTAGCTGTTCATCACAGCGGTAATCTGCGGCACGCCGATACCGGCCACCACACGGGTCGTACAGATGGAGCCCGGCCCGATGCCCACCTTCACCGCGTCCGCGCCAGCCTCAATCAGAGCCCTTGTGCCCTCTCCTGTGGCCACATTCCCGGCGATCACCGCCAGCTTCGGATAGGCCTCCTTGATCATTCTCACACAGTTGAGCACGTTGACGGAATGCCCGTGGGCCGAATCCAGCACGACCACGTCCACCCGCGCCTTCACAAGCGCTTCCACGCGCTCCAGCACGTTGGCCGTGATTCCCACGGCGGCGCCGCACAGAAGCCTTCCCTGCCCGTCCTTGGCAGACAGCGGATACTTGATCTGCTTCTCGATGTCCTTGATCGTAATGAGGCCCTTCAGGTTGAAATCGTCATCCACAATCGGAAGCTTCTCCTTGCGCGCCTTGGCCAGGATCTTCTTCGCCTCCTCCAGCGTGATGCCCTCCTTGGCGGTGATCAGCCCCTCGGACGTCATACTCTCCTTGATCTTCTTCGTAAAGTCTGTCTCAAACTTCAGGTCGCGGTTGGTGATGATCCCCACCAGCCTGCGCCCCTCGGTAATGGGCACTCCGGAAATGCGGAACTTGGCCATCAGCTCGTTGGCGTCCGCCAGCGTATGCTCCGGGGACAGATAGAACGGGTCCGTTATGACTCCATTCTCCGACCGCTTCACCTTGTCCACCTCTTCCGCCTGCTGCTCGATGGACATATTCTTGTGGATGATTCCGATGCCTCCCTGCCTTGCCATGGCAATCGCCATGCGGTGCTCCGTGACCGTATCCATGCCGGCGCTCATCATCGGGATATTCAGCTTGATATCCTTCGTCAGATAGGTGGTCAGGTCCACCTGGTTCGGAATGACCTCCGAATAAGACGGAACCAAAAGCACATCGTCAAATGTAATACCTTCGCCAATAATTGTACCCATTCTGTTCGTCCTCTCTTTCCTGTATTTTATGTATTTTACTTATGTTAGCAAAAAGACCTCCCGGTGTCAATCACCTTTTCTCTCCCTGGCGGTCATTTGAGAGGGTCGATCTTCCTGGCCGCCAGCCAGAGCAGCAGCCCAGACAGCAGAAGCTGCAGGCACACGCTGAGCAGCACCCAGTACTGCGTGCCGAACTCCTGCACGCGCACACCGAAGGACAGGCAGAGCGTCCAGATCGCGTCGGAGGAGCCCGCCTGGGCGCTGATGAGCCCGTAGAAGGTGACCGCCGGGTTCACCAGCAGCAGGTAGATCAGCTTGCCCACGCTGGCGTACACAGCCTCCCCCACGCCGGAGGCGGCAATCTGCATCTGCCTTGCCTCGTACACGGCGCCCTCCGCCAAGTAGGTTCCTGCCAGAAGGAAGATCGTGGCCAGATAGGAGGCGACGGTGGCCGCTGTCGTCCGCCGGCACAGGGCGGAGAAAAAGATGCCGATGCTCCCCACGAATACCGCAGACACGCAGAGGATGACCACAAAGGCCAGCAGCTCCTTGACTCCCACCCCTCCGTAGACGAAGACGATGGAGAGCACCGGGAGGCTGGACACAGCCAGCATCAGCACAGAGCTCAAAGACGCCATCAGCTTGCCCATCACCACGGAGATGGGCCTCATCTTCGTGGCCAGGAGGATGTCCAGCGTCTGCCGCTCCCGCTCCCCTGCAATGCTCCCGGAGGTGATGGCCGGGATGATCAGCAGGATCATGCCAAATTCCATGTACCCCATGATCATATACATCTGCACCATCTCCGAATACTCCACGCTGGAGCCGTAGTGCGCCCACTCCAGCATGCCGTAGAACACGGTCAGGCTCACCGCCAGCAGCGCCGCGTTGTAGCCGAACACCATCCACGATGTCTTTACCGTGCGGCTGCTGAGCTTTACTTCATTTTTAAATACTGGATTCAGCTTCATATCCCGCCTCCTCGCTCCCCGTGATTTTCAGGAACAGGGATTCCAGGCTCCCCTTCTCCCTGCCGTAGGACTGGACGAGCACGCCCTGATCCACAAGCCTTTTCAGAAGCCTTGCCTCCTCCTCCCGGCCGCCCTCAAAATAGGCCAGGATATGGCTGCCCTGCACGGTCAGGCGGCTGACCGCCTGCTCCTCCTTCAGGATGCCCACCGCCCGGTCCAGATGCGCGTACACCTGTATCATCAGGGGGTTGGAGCTGTCCACTGCGGACAGGATGTCCTCGATGCTCCCCTGCAGGATAATTTTCCCGTGCTCGATCACGCCGATGCTGCTGCAGATCTCTGCCAGCTCCATCAGGATGTGGGAGCTGATGATCACAGTCTTCCCCAACGCCTGCAGGTTCTTCAGGATCTCCTTAAACTCATGCCGGCTCCTGGGATCCAGGCCGGACGCCGGCTCGTCCAGGATCAGGTACTGCGGGTCGTGGATCATGGCCCGGGCCAGGCAGAGGCGCTGCTTCATCCCCCTGGATAGGGAGTCCACCGCCTGGTCCTCCCGCCCGTCCAGCCCCACCATACCCAGGAGCTCCCGCCCGATTTTCTGGGCGCTTCTCGTGTCGATCCCGTAGGCGCTCCCGTAAAATTCCAGGTACTCCATCACCTTCAGGTTGTCATACACCCCGAAGAAGTCCGGCATGTAGCCGATCAGCTCCTTCAGCCGGTTATAGTCCTCGAACAGCTTGATATCGTCGATATAGATCTCGCCGGAATCCGCCCGCAAAAGCCCGGCCATGATCTTCATCGCCGTCGTCTTGCCGGCCCCGTTGGGGCCCACAAACCCGAACAGCTCCCCCGTGGGGATCTCCAGGTTCAGGCTGTCCAGCGCCTGGCGCCCGCTGTATTGTTTGCACAGGTCCTTAATCTTCAGCATTGGCAGCCCTCCCCTTCACCCGCAGGACCGGCAGCATCTCATTTTTCTCTGAGGAAGCGCCGGACCGCTCATAGCGCACGGTTACTGTCCCGTCCGGATGGACGTATCTCTTGAGCTGGCTCCAGGGGATCCACTCTCCTTGCATACCTGTCTGGCCGGACGCGCCGCCCACATTGCCCTGGTAGTTCCCCAGCTGCTCGAACTCCCCCGTGGCCGCATTCTGCAGCTCCACCGTGCCATGGTAGGGCATATAGTAATCGTCCTCGTAATACTGCTCGTCGCTGAACATGAGCTGCATGCCGTCAAGCCCTTGCGGCAGGGTGTAGGTGATGATGGCCTCCCGGCTGTAGTAGGTGTTGTCGTAGCTGCTGTAATCCCCCGCCTCCACCTGGGCGGTCCCGGTCACAAACGGGTCATAGACCCACTTATTCCCCAGCTCCCGGCCGGTAAACTTGAGATCCACATGGGTGCGCAGCAGCGTCATCCCGTACAGCTGGTACGCACTGTCCTCCGTGAAGGCTGGGAGGCTGTCCTGCACAAAGCCTGCCAGGACGCATCCCTCCTCCTCGCTGTCATACCCGTCCATCAGCTCCCCGGTGAGAACGGTCTCCTTCCACGCCTGCTCCAGGAACTCCTGGGTGATTTCCTCCGCGTAATCTTCCTCTCTCCCCAGGCAGCTTCGCAGCAGGACGTAGCTGTATCCCGGGGCATAGGGATAGAAGGCGCACGCCGAGAGCTCCTTCTCCTCCCCCGCCGCGAAATCCCCGATATACACCATGTGATTCCGGAAGAACAGCATGGCGTCCTCCAGGTGATAGCCCGAGTCATTCCGCAGCACGCCGGACAGCCCGCCGTCATAGTAGCGCACCGTCCCGGACACGCCTCCCTCGCCCTCAAGCTTCCTGGTCTTCTCCGCCGTGAAATATTTCTCGGTGAACGCCAGGCTTTCCTCCATGCGGATCTCCTTCTCCTCTTCCCGCCAGATCACCTTGGTGCTCTCCCGGGAAAAATCCGCTGGGTACTCGTAATCCCCGTAATAGTCCCCGGCCTCCACTGCCGGCATCACGGTGTAGTCCTTGTCCAGGTAAACGCTGTAGGCAGCGTTGGAGGGAGACTGGACCTTGAACTGGATCTCCTCGTCCTCGTATCCCTCCTCCTGCTTCAGCACCCGGACATAGTGGAAAAACGGGGCGTTGAACCTGGTCCCGCTCCCCATCAGGAAGATGATCCCGCAGAACAGCACGGACAGCCCGCCCACGCAGCCCCACAGATATTTTCTCCTTCCCAGCTTCCTCAGCACAAGGTAGCACACCGGCCCAGCCAGCAGAGCGTACAAGAGCAGCACCGCCCCGTACACCGCCGGCTTCGGGATATTGCTGCTGTCAATGCTGTTCAGGCGGTTCACCAGGCTCCAGTATTTCTCATAGCGGAAATAGTCCCCTCCGGAATCCACCTGCTGGAGGAACTCCTCCGGGAAGACGGTGGCAAATAGCTCCTCCGCCGTCTCCTGCTCTTGCCCGCCGCGCCCGCAGAAGCTGTAGGGGGCAATATAGACTGCCCCGTCCCCGTACAGCCGCTTCTCGTAGGCCAGCCCGGCATCCTCCTGCAGGATACCAGCGTCCTCGCCGATCACGTCCCCTCCTGCTTCCCCCTGGGCGCCCGCAGCCCCGCTAGGCTCCATCTGGCCGAACACAACCGTCCCGCCTCTCCTCACCCAGGCCTTCAGCACCTCCTGCTGTCCCTCATCCAGGGTATCCTGGGGAAAATCCTGCACCAGGATGAGATCCAGCATATCCAGCCCGTACACGTCCGGGCTCACATTCTCCGCAGCCAGCGTGGCCAGATGGATGCCGATATGGCTGTATCCCTCCAGGTGCGCATCCCCCAGATAGGAGAGCTCCTCCGCCCGGTCCGACAGGATGCCGACGGACAGCTCCCCGGCCCGCTCCCGCAGGGAGAGCTCTATCTCCTTGGCCGCCAGTTCCCTGCCCTCGCCGTCCTCCACAGACAGGCGGACGTAGGGGGCCGGGCTGGTGAACGGCAGCTCAAAACGCACCTCGGCCGTCTGTCCCGCCTTCACGGACAGCGGCTTCTCCACCACATAATTGTCATAGTAACGCCCGGATTCCCTCTCCTCCACGGACAGGCCGAGAAAGCTGGTGGAGGAGCTATAATAGATGCCCTCCTGCCGGTAGCCGGACGTCTTGAGGGCTACCCAGCCCTCCACATCCTCCGCCCCGGCGCAGACCTCCACCCGCACAGACAGGTCGCGCCCTACCCGCACCGTCCCGTCGTAGTCGAACAGAAGCTCCAGGGTGATTCCCCCGCTCTCCTCCTGCGCCATCGCCCTGGAAGGAAAGCCGCAGGCCAGGGACAGCAGGGACGCCAGCAGGAGCGCTGCCAGCGCCGGCAGGCGCTTCCGGAAACCCCGCAGCCGGGATCCTGGCAGGCCCTGGGGATTCTCCCCGCCCGCCCCTCTATCAATCCTCTCCTCGTAGTTCACGCCTCGCGTACCTCCTTCTTCCTCTCCTTGCCCAGCGCTCAGGTATCCGTCTCGAACCGCTTCGGGCTGTCCGCCAGGGAATAGTACAGCTTCACCTCGAACACAGTCCCCCGGATATCGCTGGAGGCTGTGAGCGAGCCCCCGTGGAGCTGCGCCACTCCCCGGGCGATGGCAAGCCCCAGCCCGGTGCCCCCTGTATTCTGGGAGCGGGAGTGTTCCACCCGGTAAAATTTCTCAAAGATGTGGGACAGCTCTTCCTCCGGGATAATCTTCCCGTAATTGATCACGCGCACAGCCACCTGGCGGGCCTCCTTGCGCACCTCGACCCGCACCAGCTTGCCGTCCGCGCCGTATTTCACCGCATTGTTCACCAGGTTGTCAAACAGCCTGGCCAGCAGGTTCCCGTCCGCCTCCACCAGGATCGATGGCTCTTGGCAGTCGAACTCGCAGGCCAGGCCCGCCTCCTGGAAATTGGGGTAGAACTCATCCAGTATCTGCTCCAGCAGCTTGACAATGTCCAGCACTCCGGGCTTCATTGTGATCTTCCCGTAATTCAGCTTCGTAAACCCGAAGAGATCCTCAATAAGCTTCTCCAGCTTCTTGGACTTCTGATACGCGATATCCACAAAGTGCTGCCGGTCCTCCTGCCCCAGCTCCGGCCGGTTCTTCAAGAGCTCCAGGTAGCCGATGATGGAGGTCAGCGGTGTCCGCAGGTCGTGGGCCACATTAGTGATCAGGTCGTTCTTCGTCTTCTCCGCTTCCCGCTCCTTCTCCATCAGGATCTTGACTTCCCCCGTCATCTTGTTCAGGCTGGCGGCAATCGCCGCGAACTCATCCTTCCCCCGCACCGGTATCTCCGCGTTCAGATCCCCGGCGGCGATCTTCGCAGTGCCGTCTGAGATGCGGCGCACATACCGGATCAGCCCGTCCATCAGCAGGATAAACGACGCCAGGAAAATAATCCCCCCGCTTATAATCAGGATGGCCAGCTGCACATGGATGTCCAGCCCATCCCTCCCCAGGATGGAATTGCGGTACCCATTGCTCTGCAGGAACTCCACAATCACCCGCAGGTTCAGCAGCACCACCAGCTCTGCCCCGAAGGTGACTGCCGCGCTGATCACGCCATATAGGATAATCCTCCCCCGAAAGGTTCTCACCGTGTCATCTCTCAATTTTATATCCAACTCCCCACACTGTCGTGATAATCTTCTCGCCCCTTGTGTCCTCCTTCATCTTGCCCCGCAGGCGGCGGATGTGCACCATAACCGTGTTGTTGGCCTCGTACACCTTCTCCTTCCACACCCGCTCGAAGATCTCGTCGGTGCTGAACACTCTCCCCGCGTTGGAGGCCAGCAGGTACAGGATGTCAAATTCGATGGGGGTCAGCTTCACCTCCTCGCCGTAGACAGTCACCTTGTGGTTGTCCCGGTTGATGGTGAGCCCCCGTATCTGGATCTCCTGCTCGGCCCTCGTCCGGTCGCTCTCCGGGTTCAGCTGGGTGTACCGCCTCAGCTGGGATTTCACCCGCGC
>CALWMI010000098.1 GCA_944381745.1 uncultured Lachnospiraceae bacterium
TATCAAACAGCAAGTACAAAGTCATTGTTTCCGACAGGGCAAAAAGGATGTTAGGAACGCATATCCGCTTTATGGCGCAGGTCGATAAAGAGGCAGCGGCGGCAAAGAAAAAAGAGATTATGGCAGCGATGCGCTCTCTAAAGCAGATGCCGCAGCGTTTCCCTTACTTTGAGGAACTGTATATCACGCCGAATAAATATCACAAGATGTTCATTGAAAAGTGCTATCTTGTCCTTTACCAAATCCAAGATGATACGGTCTATGTAGAATATATCCTTGACTGCCGCAAGGATTACAGTTGGCTGATCAAATAGCAGCAGAATATCAGAAGGAAAATCGTCACTTGACTGCAGGCGGCGATTTTTTTATGCCCAAAAGGAGGATTCTTCAGCAATCACCGAAAGGGCACGGTAAGTTTCTTTTTTGGCCTCGTTTCTGGCCCAGTCCATCCTCTTTATGAAACGATTGATAAATATATTCTATATGTACTATGTCCAAAACGCGATTTCTACCAGTTTCCCTTATTATTTTGCGGAATAGCGGGCAGCAATCTGTACAAAAAGAGCTTGCCTTTTGGCAGTCTTGTGGTACAATGGTAAAGACAATCGAATAATGGGAGGAAATATTTTCAGAAAGAGGTAGAATACTATGAAAAAGAAAGCTTTGAAGAAGCTCCTTTCTCTAGTCATCGTACTCACTGTAGCTGTTGCACTCTGCGCATGCGGAGGCGATAAGAGTACAGACGAAGCAGCCGGCGCCGAAGGCGCGGAGGAATCCGCCGGGGAGGCAGGCCAGGCTGACGCAGCTGATAATAATTCTTCACAGGCAGGTGAACCAACCACAGGCGGCAGTGTCACAGTCGGTATGACACAGGACCTGGTTAGTCTTGACCCCCACGTAATATCGGACGCAGGAACTAGGAGTGTTGTTTTCAACCTATATGAAGGTCTCGTGAAGCCTACCACAGACGGCGAGCTTGTGCCGGCGGTGGCAAGCGATTACGAGATTTCATCAGACGCGAAGGTGTACACCTTCACGCTGAGGGACGGCATAACCTTCCACGACGGAAGCGAAGTGACCGTAGAAGACGTGAAATATTCCATCGAACGATATGCGGAGATTTATGGCGAATCCTCCGCACTTTCTATTATATTGGAGGAAGTGGTGGCAGACAGCGAGAACAATACCGTGGAGCTTCACCTGACGGAGGGCAACTCGGAGCTGCTGCCGGAGCTGACGCTGGCCATCATCCCGGCCTCCAACGAAGACCCGGCGGGCAATCCCATCGGGACAGGCCCTTTCCAGTATGTGTCCTACACGCCAGGGCAGAACCTGGTGATCTCCCGCTATGACGGCTATTGGAATGCGGAGCGGAAGGCATATCTGGACGAGGTGACCTTCAAGTTCTTGGCGGATGTGGAGACTGCCTACATGGAGCTGCAGGCAGGCACGCTGGACATCCTGGACTATCTCACCACTGACCAGGTGGCAACCTTGGCCGACGGCTACTACGTGGCGGAGGGGAGCATGAACATGGTGCAGGCCCTGTTCCTCAACAGCGGGAGCGGCCCGCTGGCCGACGCCCGGGTGCGCCAGGCGCTGAACTACGCGGTGGACACCCAGTCCATCAACGACTTCCTCTTCGGAGGCAAGAGCAAGAAGATCGGCACCCACATGCTGACATCCATGGCCCAGTATTACAATGCGGATACGGAGAACGTCTACTCCTATGATCCCCAGCGGGCGATGGAGCTGCTGGCAGACGCGGGGTATGCGGACGGCTTCGACTTGACCATCACAGTGCCCAGCTCCTACAGCCAGCATGTGAGCACGGCGGAGATTATCGTGGAGAATCTGCGGGCGGTCAACATCAACGCCCAGATCGAGCTGGTAGAGTGGAATACCTGGCTGACGGAAGTGTACATGGGCGGCGAGTTCGAGTCCACGGTGATCGCCTTCGACGGCACGCTGGCCCCCAGCGACTGGCTGGAGCGGTTCTGCAGCGACTCGGCGGAGAACTTTATGCACTATTCCAACGAGGAATTTGACGCGCTCTACGAGAAGGCCTACTCAGCTGTAGACCAGGAGGAGAAGTCCCAGTATTACAAGGAAGCGGAGATGATTCTGGCAGAGGACGCAGCCAACGTCTATATCCAGGAGCCTGCAGATTTTGTGGGCATCCGGGATGAGCTGGCAGGATATAGCTTCTATCCCGCGGCGGCATACGATATGTCCGTCATCTATTACAAGTCTGCCGAATAAGCGGACAGGCCCGTGAAGGCGGGCATTACCAGGCAGGAAAGCCCACGGAGGTATGGAAATGAAATACGTTTTGAAAAAAGTTATCACTCTCATTATCACGTTGTTATGTATTTCAGCCATCACCTTCGGGGCTTTTTCTGTCATTCCGGGGGATGCGGCTGTCTCCAAGCTGGGGGTAAATGCTTCCCCCCAGCAGGTGGAAGAGCTCCGGGAGGAGATGGGGCTTAACGACCCGATCCCTGTGCGCTATCTTTCCTGGCTGTCCGGCGCGGTGCGCGGCGACTTCGGGGATTCCTACCAGTACGACAATACGACGGTGGCCAGCCTGCTGGCGGACCGCCTGCCGGTGACCGCCCTGCTGGCGGCGATGTCGTTTCTGATGATCCTGGCGCTGTCCCTGCCGCTGGGCATCCTGTCAGCCAGGTTTTCCGGGAAATGGCCGGACATCGGCATCAATCTGGCGACCCAGGTAGTGATGGCCATTCCCTCCTTTTTCCTGGGCATCATCCTCACCTATGTGTTCGGCCTGGTGCTGCACTGGTTCCAGCCGGGGCAGTTTGTGCAGCCGTGGGAGGATCTGGGCGCCTGTCTGGGGTATCTGGCATTTCCGGCGGCGGCGGTGGCGCTGCCCAAGATTGCCATGGTGGTGAAGTTCCTCCGCGGCTCCGTGCTGGCGGAGATGCAGAAAGATTACGTGCGCACGGCCTACAGCCGGGGAAATACAAAAGGGATGGTGCTGTACCGCCATGTGCTGCGGAACGCCTTTATCCCGGTGATCACCTTCCTGGCGCTGGTGATCGCTGAGATCCTGGCGGGGAGCATCATCGTGGAGCAGGTCTTCTCCGTGCCAGGGGTGGGAAGGCTGCTGATTACAGCCATTCTGAACCGGGATTACCCGGTGGTGCAGGCGGTGGTCATGTATGTGACGGCGCTGGTGGTGGTGATCAATTTCCTGGTGGATTTGCTGTACCAGGCGGTGGATCCCAGGATTAAGACGAGCGGCTGAGGCGATAGGAGGTAGCGGCAATGAAGAGATGGAATTACAGCCTGCTGGCCGGCTGCATACTAAGCGGCGCGGTGCTGGCCCTGGCGCTGGTGGGACAGTTCTGGACGCCCTATGACCCCACGGCCATGGATGCCTCGGTACGCAACGCCGCCCCGTCGCTGGCCCACCTGTGCGGCACAGACAATTTCGGCAGGGATATTTTCAGCAGGATTATGAACGGAGCCTTCACCACCTGCTTTGTGGCCATCTGCACCGTGCTCATCGGCGCGGTGGGGGGCACCCTTGTGGGGGCGGTGACCGGGTATTTCGGAGGGCCGCTGGACAATGTGGTCATGCGGGTCAACGACGTGCTGCTGTCCTTCCCCAGCGTCCTTCTGGCTCTCGTGCTGGTGAGCCTGATGGGGCCGGGGACGGCCAACATCATTGCCGCCCTGGGCATCCTGTTCATTCCAAGCTTCGCGCGGATTGTCCGCGGGGAATACCTGCGGCTCAAGAACCAGGATTTTGTCTGGAGCGCCAGGATTATGGGGGCGGGGAACCTGCGGATCATGTTCGTGCACATCCTGCCCAACCTCTTTGTGAGCATGCTCACCACGGCGGCGGTGGGCTTCAACAACGCGGTGCTGGCGGAGGCCAGCATGAGTTATCTGGGCCTGGGCGTCCAGCCTCCGGAGACGAGCCTGGGGCGTATGCTCTATGAGGCGCAGACGTACCTGTTCAACGCGCCGTGGTATGCGATTTTCCCGGGCGTGACCATCATCATCATCGTGCTGGGCTTCTCCCTGATCAGCGAAGGGCTTAGGGAGAGGGAGAGCAGAGGATAGGGAGCCGAAGAGTATGAAGCTGTTGGAAGTGAAAGATTTAACCATTGTCTTCGAGGAGGGCAGGCAGAGGCAGACCGTCGTGGACCACGTGGGATTTTCCATGGACGAGGGGGAGATCCTGGGCGTGGTGGGGGAGTCCGGCTCTGGGAAAAGCATGATGGCCCACTGCCTGATGGGGCTTTACAAGCCCCATGAGAGAGTCGCGGAGGGGAGCGTGCTGTTCGACGGGCAGAGCCTTCTGGATATGCCGGCGGAGGCGCGCAGGCAGGTGCAGGGCAACACGATGAGCATCGTCTTCCAGGAGCCCATGACCTCCCTGAACCCAGTGAAAAAAATCGGCCCCCAGGTGGAGGAGAGCTTGTACATCCACCGGAAGGATGTAGGGAAGCAGGAGCGGAGAGAGCTGGCCCTGAAGGCGCTTCAGGATGTGGAGCTTCCCAATGCCCGGGAGGTCTATGACAGCTATCCGCACGAGCTGTCAGGGGGGATGCGCCAGCGGGTGATGATCGCCTCAGCCATCGTGTGCAGGCCCAAGCTTCTGATCGCCGACGAGGCGACGACAGCCCTGGACGTGACCATACAGGCGCAGATTATCCGCCTTCTGCGGAAGCTGAACGCCTCCACGGGCATGTCTGTCCTGTTCATCTCCCACAACCTGCGGGTGATCCAGGAGATCTGCAGCCGCGCCATCGTCATGTGGCAGGGGCAGATTGTGGAGGAGGGGACGGTGGAGGAGATCTTCCGCCGCCCGCAGGAGGACTACACAAAGCGCCTGATCGCGGCGATCCCGACGCGCAGGAAGAGGAGGGGATTCTGATGGGAGAGGAATACGCCCTGGAGGTCAGGAACCTGAACGCCTGGTACGGCGTCCGCCAGTCGCCCTTCGGGGGGAAGGCGAGGAAACATGTGCTCCACGACATCAGCTTCCACATTGGCAGGCAGGAGATCCTGGGCCTTGTGGGGGAGAGCGGCTGCGGCAAATCCACCCTGTGCAAGGTGATCTTGGGGATGCTGAATACCTACGAGGGGGAAGTCATCCACTATACGAAGCGCCCCCAGGTGGTGTTCCAGGATCCCTTCGGCTCCCTGAACCCGGCGAAGAAGGTGGGGTGGATCCTGGAGGAACCCCTGCGGCTGGCCGGAGGGATGGACAAGGAGGCGCGAAGGCGCAGGGTGGAGGAGATGCTGGAGGCTGTGGGCCTTCCGGCAGAGTTTCGGAACCGGCGCCCCCAGGAGTTAAGCGGCGGGCAGCGCCAGCGGGTGAGCATCGCCGCCGCCCTGATCGCAGGCTCCAAGCTGATCATCGCCGACGAGCCGGTATCCGCCCTGGACGTGACAGTGCAGGCACAGATCCTGGATCTTCTGCTGCGGCTGCAGAAGGAGTTCGGCCTGTCGATCCTGTTCATCTCCCACGATCTCAACGTGGTGTACCAGGTGTGCGAGCGGGTGCTGGTGATGAAGAAGGGGCGGATTGTGGAGCAGGGAGACATCGACGATATTTATGACCACCCGCAGGAGGCCTACACGAAGGAGCTTCTGGACGCGGCGCTGGATTTTGAGAATGATGAAGCAGAGATATCGGATACAGTTCGCCTTTGACGGCACAGGATACAAGGGCTGGCAGAGGCAGGCCGCCGAGAGGCGCACGGTGCAGGAGACGCTGGAAAATGCTTTGGAGAAGGTGCTGGGCTTCCCCGCAGAGATTGCGGGCTGCTCCCGGACGGACGCCGGGGTGCACGCCCTGTGCATGACGGCCCATTTTACCGTGGAGCGGAAGCTGGCAGCCCGTTTCCCGGAGGAGCAGGAGAGGGCAGCCCGTTTTCCGGAGGGGCAGGGGAAGCGCCGGGAGCAGGCAGGGATGCCGGATGCGGCCCAGGCGTATGCCGCACAGTTGGAGGCAGAGGCCGCCAGATGGCGGGAGGAGATGAACCGGCTGCTGGACAGGGATATCCGCATACGGGAGATCCGTCCGGTCCCGGCGGATTTCCACAGCCGCTTCTCGGCCAGGGGCAAGCATTACCGGTACTATATAGACAATGGGGAGAAGGCAGGAGTATTTTGGCGAAAATACTGCTGCCATTTTCCACAGCCGCTGGATGTGGAGAACATGCGGCAGGCAGCGGAGCTGCTGCAGGGAAGGCACGACTTCTCCGCCTTCACCTCGGACAAGACGCCGGGGAAGAGCCGGGTGCGCACCCTGCGGCGCATGAGTGTGCGGCGGGAGGGGAATGCTGTCATCCTGGATTTCTATGGGGACGGCTTCCTGTACCATATGGTGCGCATCCTGACGGGGACGCTGCTGGAGGTGGGATGCGGGGAGCGGACCGCCGGGAGCGTGGCAGAGCTTCTGGAAGAGGGGAAGGCGGGAAGCCGGGCGCAGGCGGGGTTCCTGGCTCCGGCCAAGGGATTATTCCTGGTGGAGGCGTACTATCCGAAAAATTTTTGAAATTCTGAAATTCGCAGGGAGGACAGTTCTCCCCACAGCCGGTTGCAGGGAGGACTGTCTTCCCTGGAGGCGGCTTACGGGGAGGGCCGCCCTCCCCGCGGCCGTTCCAGGGCGGCTGTCCGGGTGGCAAGCCGCCGGCAGAAGGCCGCGTCGTGCTCCACAAAGAGAATGGTGGGGGAGAAGGATAGGATCAGTTCCTCGATCTGCATGCGGGAATAGATGTCCACATAGTTCAGGGGCTCGTCCCACAGGTAGAGGTGGGCGCGCTGGCAGAGGCTTCTGGCGATGAGGATTTTCTTCTTCTGCCCTTCCGAGAGGGCGGCCATATCCTTGTCCAGCTGTACCCGGTCAAATCCCAGGCTCCGCAGGACAGACTTGAACAGGGACTCCGGGATCTCCCAGGCTTCGGCGAAAGCGGCGATGCCGCCCTGCAGGCGGGAGGTGTCCTGGGGGACGTAGGAGCAGACGAGCCTTGCCGGAATGTTAAGCTCTCCGCTGTAGCGCAAGGGCTCCCCTGTGAGAAGCTTGAGGAGGCTGCTCTTGCCGCTGCCGTTCCTGCCGGTGAGCGCCACCCGCTCCCCGGGCCGCAGGGACAGGGAGAGGGGGGCGAAGACAGGCTTCTCATTGTAGGTGATGGACAGGCCGCGCATGTCAAGGAGCAGGTTTCCCCGGTATTCCAGGGGATAGAGCTTCAGCGGCACAGCCTGTTCCTGGTTCTTGAGGAGGGAGGCCTTCTCCTGGGCGGCTTCCTGCCTGCGCGCCTCGATGGCCTTGGAGCGCTTCATCAGCTTGGCGGCCTTGTGCCCCACATAGCCTCTGTCCGGTTTGGAGCCGGAGGGAGTGTTGGCCGCAAATTTTCCTTTCTCTGTCTGCATAGACCAGGCGGCTGTGCGCCTGGAGGCTTCCGTAAGCCTGCGGATATCCTTTTTCAGCCGTGTGCGGGTGGCCTCCTCGTAGGCTTCCTGGCGTCTCTGGTTCTCCCACCAGGAGGAGAAATTGCCGCTCTCCAGCGAGAGATCACACCGGTTGATGGACAGGATGTGGTCTGTGCAGCCGTCCAGGAAATCCCGGTCGTGGGATACTAGCAGGAAGCCCTTCTTGCCTTTCAGGTAGGCGGCCAGGGTGCGGCGGGCCTGGGCGTCCAGATGGTTCGTGGGCTCGTCGATCAGCAGGTAGTGGCCGGGGTTTTGGAAGAGGGCAGCCAGCAGGCACTTCGTCTGCTCGCCCGGGGACAGGGTCGAGAAGGGACGGTATAAAACTTCGCAGTCCACATCCAGCAGGGACAGCTCCCGGATGAGCTCCCAGTCTTCGGCGGGACAGAGCCCGGCCAGGATATCCAGCGTCATGCGGGACGGGTCTGGGACGGGCGTAGGAAAATAGAAAAAGGAGACGTCCCCCGTGCGGATAGAGCCGCTGTAGGGGAGTTCTCCCATCAGGAGGCGCAGCAGGGTCGTCTTGCCCCGGCCGTTGCGGCCGATGAGGCCCAGCCTCCAGCTGGTGTCGATGGAGAGCGTCACATCCTGGAACACGGTGTCCCAGCTGCCGGGGTAGGCGAAGGTGAGGTTTGCAATTTGTATCAGGGACATGGGCGCACCTTCTTCCTCTTGAGGCGGTACTGCCGCTCCAGCAGCCGGCCCTGCAGCTTGGCATTCTTCTTGAGCAGCCGGTTCTGCGCCCGGATGCCGGAGCGCAGCAGCTTCTCCTGGCTCCTGGAAATGTGCAGGCTGTCTTTGCGGACGGCAAGGATGACGGCTGCGGCGCAGATGCCAAGCTGCAGCAGGGCCGTGGCGGCCTCCTCGTGCTCCCGGATAAGACGGCGGATCGGTTCCATAGGCGTGTCCTCCTCTCTGGCGTTTTTATAGCTTCATTCTCTGATAAGCGCCAGAAATTGTCAAGGGAAATTCATTTCCTGTTGCGCAGCCCGCCTCAAACGGGTATGATAAAGAGGCGGCGGTGCGCCGGGGCCGGGGCTTACGGCCTTTTTGCGCGCCGGCGCAGCGACCACATGCCGGGCCGCCTGGGGCGGCATCCGGATAAAGGAGAGAAGAGATGCTGGAGAAATTCTATCCCACGGACGACGCGGACAGCGCGTACCAGATTGACTATGAAGGGCTGGCCAGGAAGGGCTGCCGGGGCCTGATCTTTGACATCGACAATACGCTGGTGCCCCACGGGGCGCCGGCGGACGAGCGGGCGAAGCAGCTGTTCGGGAGGCTTAAGGGACTGGGCTTTGCCTGCTGCCTGCTCTCCAACAATAAAGCGGGCAGAGTGGAGATGTTCAACGGCGAGATTGGCGCCTACTCCATCTGCAAGGCGGGCAAGCCGTCGCCAGGGGGCTACCAGCGGGCGATGGAGCTGATGGGGACGGACAAGGACAGCACCGTGTTTATCGGCGACCAGATTTTTACCGATATCTACGGCGCGAACCTGGCCGGGATTCCCAGTATCCTGGTGAAGCCCATCCATCCCAAGGAGGAGATACAGATCGTCCTGAAGCGGCATCTGGAGAAGCCCATCCTGTGGGCCTACCGCAGGAGGAAGAGACGGGGAAGGGAGAGGCTGTGAAGGCTGCAGGCGTCTAGCGCCGGAGTGCCAAGGGCGTATTGACCCTTGTACACCGGCGCTAGGCAGGACGAGGGCACAATGGAGGACAGAGAAAGGGGTGAGCGCCGTTGGACGGCAATCGCAGGAGGAAACTGACGGGACTTATGGAGGAGCTGGGGCTTGACGCCCTGCTGGTGGCGGACGGCTGCAATATGCGGTATCTGACTGGCTTTTCCGGCGGGACGGGGTACGTGTATGTGGGGAGGGAGCGCGCGGTGATCCTCACCGACTCCCGCTATACGACCCAGGCCAAGGAGGAGAGCGGCGGCCTGGCGGTGCTGGAGATTTCCAGGGAGGCTGGGTATCCCAAGCTGCTGGGGCAGCTGCTCTCGGAGGATGGGGGGCGGACGCTGGGCTTCGAGGACGGCGTGATGCTGTACCGGGATGTAGCAGAGCTTCAGGAGAAGCTTGCGGGGATAGTGTTTGTCCCTCTTGGCGGGCGGCTTGACGCCCTGCGGCGGATCAAGACCCCGGAGGAGCTGGAGAAGATTGCCGAGGCGGAGCGCATCGGCGACCAGGCGTTCGCCCACCTGCTGGGGGTTCTGCGCCCGGGGATGACGGAGATGGACGTGGTGGTGGAGCTGGAGAGCCATATGAAGCGGAACGGGGCGTCCGGGCTGTCCTTCGAGACGATCGCGGCCTCCGGCCCCCACTCGGCGATGCCCCATGCCGCGCCTACGATGCGCCGCCTTGCGGCGGGGGATTTCCTGACCGTGGATTTCGGCTGTGTCTATGACGGCTACTGCTCCGACATGACCCGCACGGTGGTGATCGGGAAGGCCAGCGGGAGGCAGCGGGAGATCTACGAGACGGTGCTGCGGGCGCAGGAGGAGGCGCTGCGGGCCATCCGCCCAGGCCTGACCGGCGCCCAGGTGGACGAGAAAGCCAGGAGCGTCATCGGGCAGGCGGGCTACGGCGCATTCTTCGGACACGGGCTGGGGCACAGCGTGGGGCTGTACATCCACGAGGAGCCCAGGCTGTCCCCGTCGGAGACGGCGGTGCTGGAGGCGGGGATGACGGAGACGGTGGAGCCGGGTATCTACATCCCGGACTTTGGGGGCGTGCGGATTGAGGATCTGGTGGCGGTGACAGAGGACGGCTGCCGCAACCTGACCTTTTCCCCGAAGGAGCTGATCGAGATCCGCTGAGAAGCATGGTTCCCGGGCATACAGGCGCATGCGCCGCGCTAGTGAAAATATGCATACACTGCGCCAGAGTAAAAAATACGCATACGCTGCGCTAGTGTAAAAAATAGTTGAAAAAACGCGGGGAGTATTATAAAATGTTTAAAGGTATGGGATGTGGAAGAAAATTCCCGATAGCGCCGGTGTATCAGGGGCTATGCAAGCATATTA
>CALWMI010000099.1 GCA_944381745.1 uncultured Lachnospiraceae bacterium
GCAGGTGAAGATCCTGCCGATTTCCGACAAGTTCCTGGACTACGCCAGAAGCGTGGAGGAGAAGCTTCGCGGGGAGGGCGTGCGCGTATCGGTAGACACCCGGTCTGAGAAGATCGGCTACAAGATCCGTTCCGCGCAGCTTGCGAAGATCCCTTACATGCTCGTGGTGGGGCAGAAGGAAGAGGAAGAGGGCGTCGTCTCGGTCAGGAGCCGTTTCAAGGGCGATGAAGGGCAGAGGAGCCTGGATGCATTCCTGGCAGACATCAAAGAAGAAATCCGCACGAAGGCCATCCGCCAGGCAGAAGAATAATTTTTTGCAAAAAAGGCATACTACATCCTGTCCCTGCAGGAAGGCAGGGCAGGAAGGAGAGAGACTATGCCTGTATTAGACTGTACCGTTGTAAGCTGTGCTTATAATAGCGAGAAGAAATGTTCCAAGGGAGATATTGAGGTGGGCGGAAGCCAGGCCAAGGTTACATCGGAGACCTGCTGCTCCAGCTTCCGGCAGAGGGGCGCAGGAGCCTCCAACAGCATGGGGGCGCCCAAGGAACGCGCCAGCGTGAAGTGCGAGGCCGAGAAGTGCGTGTACAACGAGGCCTGCAAGTGCTGTGCAGACAAGGTGGGCATCATCGGAGCCAACGCCTGCGACTGCCATGAGACGGAGTGCGCCACATTCAAGTGCCGGTAAGGGTGGCGAGAGGGCGCAGATAGACAGGTGAGAACATGCAGAGAGGGGATCCCGGAAGGCTGTGAGGCCGGAGGGATCCCCTCGCTATTTCCCGGGCGCGTCTGCCCAGGAGGTATAGGGAAAAAGGCGGGCGGCCGCTCTCAGAGGATGGCTTCCATGCCTACCTTCTGCTCCTGCAGGCCGCAGGCGCGGTAGAACTGCATGGCGCTCTCGTTGCAGCTCCACACATTCAAGGTGACATTGTAGCAGCCGTGCTCCCTTGCAAAGTCCAGCACTGCCTGGTAGAGGAGGGAGCCGATGTGCTGCCCCCGCATGCGCTCGTCCACGCACAGGTCGTCGATGTACAGCGTCTTGATGTCGGTCAGGATATGGCTGTCCAGGTGCTGCTGGAAGATACAGAAGGCGTAGCCCTGCATGCAGTCGTCCTCGTCCACCGCAGCCAGGATTGGACGGCTCTCGTCCTGCAGAATCTCCCGGAGCTCCCCGTCGGTGTATTTGCGCTCCCCGTTTTTGAAAAGGTCGGGGCGTCCCTTGTGGTGGATCATCTCTACCTGGGACAGGAGCCTATGGATCCGTTCCATGTCCTTCTCTGATGCCATGCGTATTTTCATCTTCCTGTCACATCTCCTTTGGGAATTTTGCCGCAGAGGCTGCGGCTCCCTCTATTTTACCAGCAAAGGGCAGTTCTGTGAAGCGCCAGATGGGGGCTGGAGAAAAAAGGTTGTGCATCAAAGCGATTTTATGATATAGTAATCGGGCAGACATATACTAGAAGCAATAAAGTTATAGCTAAAGGCGGGAATTACATATGGAAAATTGGTTAAATATTTTGAAGGCGGTTCTGTTCGGCATTGTGGAGGGGATTACCGAGTGGCTCCCGATCAGCAGCACCGGGCATATGATTCTACTGAACGAGTTCGTGAAGCTGGACGTGTCCCCGGAATTCTGGAATATGTTCCTGGTGGTGATCCAGCTGGGAGCCATCCTGGCGGTGGTGGTGCTCTACTGGAAGAAGCTCTTCCCCTTCAACTTTTCCGGCGGCCCCTTCATTAAGAAGCAGACCTTCATCATGTGGTTCAAGATTGTGGTGGCCTGCATACCGGCAGGGGTGGTGGGCGTCCTGTTCGACGAGAAGCTGGAGGAGCTGTTCTACAACTACTGGGTGGTGGCCATCGCGCTGATTGTATTCGGCGTCCTGTTTATCGTGGTGGAGAATATCAACCACGGCAAGAAATCCAGGATCCGCAAGCTCAGCCAGATCACCTACCCGGTGGCCATCTTTATCGGCATGTTCCAGCTGATTGCCGCGGTGTTCCCCGGCACCTCCCGGTCCGGCGCGACGATCGTGGGCGGCCTGATCGCCGGGGTGTCCAGGAGCGTCTCCGCAGAGTTTACATTTTTTATGGCGGTCCCGGTTATGCTGGGGGCCAGCCTCCTGAAGATTGTCAAGTACGGGCTGGGCTTTTCCGCGATGGAATTCGTGGTGCTGGCTGCAGGAATGGTTACAGCCTTTGCCGTGTCGATCATGATCATCACCTTCCTCATGGGCTACATCAAGCGCAATGACTTCAAGGTGTTCGGCTGGTACCGGATTGTGCTGGGCGTGCTGGTGCTGGCGTATTTTCTGATTTTCGGCTGATTTTATGCGCGGGGAGCCGGGGAGGATGGAGAAGATGGAATATTATGGTACGCTGGGGCCGTCCTGCAAGGAGACGAGGGTGCTGCGGGCGATGTTCCAGAACGGCATGACGGGCATGCGCATGAACCTGTCCCACGGGACGCTGCGGGAGCATGAGAAGTGGCTGCGGAGCATGTGGGAGGCCGCCCTGGCGGAGAAGGTGAACTGCCGCCTGCTCATAGACCTGCAGGGGCCGGAGCTGCGGATCGGAACCCTTCCGCAGCCGGTGGAGCTGACGGAGGGGAGCGAGGTGATCTTGGGGAAGGGCTTGATCAAGATCCCGCGGGTGATCTACTCCTACGCCAAGAAGGGCAGCTCCCTTCTGCTGGACGATGGGAAGCTCCTGCTGAAGGTGCTGGAGAACGCAGGGGAATACCTGAACTGTGTGGTTGTGCGGGGAGGGATGCTGCGCTCCTCCAAGAGCATCGCCATGCCGGATTCCGGCATCCATCCGCCGACGCTGACGGACCAGGACAGGAGGAATATCAAGGACGCGCGGATGTACGGCGTGACCGGGGTGATGCTCCCCTTTGTCCGGGGCAGGGAGGATTTGGAGGAGCTGCGCAAGGCTCTTAAGGAGGCGGATGCCTCCGGCGTACAGATCTATGCCAAGATTGAAGACAAGCGGGGCGTCCAGGCGCTGCCGGGGCTTCTCCCCTACGCGGACTCCTTCGTTATCGCCAGGGGCGACCTGGGAAATGACATGCCGCTGTGGGAGCTGCCGCGGGTGCAGAAGGAGACGGCGAAGGTGCTGCGGGAGGCGGGAAAGCCGTTCATGGTGGTGACCCAGATGCTGGACTCCATGCATAACAGGCCGGTGCCCACGCGGGCCGAGGTGTGCGATATTTTCAACGCTGTCCTGGACGGCGCGAGGGCGGTCATGCTCACCGGGGAGACGGCGGTGGGCAGATACCCGGCGGAGGCCATCCGCTACCTGGTGGAGACAGGGGAGGCGGCATGGAACTACGTGGAGGAGCAGGAGAGGAAGAAGCAGGAGGAGAGCAGGCATATTGGCTACTGGGGCTGAGAATACGGCGCTCCGGGCAAGTTACTATTCACAGCCACCCCACCCACATGTGCACTCGTCGCCTCTTTACGAGGCTCCAGTCCTGCTCCTTACGGAGCTAAGACTGCTTATGCGGGTGGGTGACTGCTTCACAGTCCTGCTTCATACCTGGCAGGCAGATGCTTACGTGCCAGCACGACACATCTGCTGCCAGGTATGAATCGGCTGTGAATAGTAACCCGGTGAATAGTAACCCGGGCAAGAAAATACTTGACAGATGTGTGCGGCCGTGCTAGATTATATATGTTGCGTAAGCATATGAAACAAAGCAGAGTATCCACTCTCACCCTGGCACAAGCGGGTGACCAGGCGTTTATAAGACAGCTTCCGCCGCACTGCGGCATATGGGGAGATTTTAGGTGGATAGTCTGGCTATCCACTTTTTTATTTTATGGAGGTGCACAGTTATTAGCGAATTAATGATTAACGAGCAGATCAGGGATCGGGAAATCCGCCTGATTGGGGAAGATGGAGAGCAGCTTGGTATTATGCCGGCCAAGGAGGCCCTGCGGATTGCGCGGGAAGCGGAGCTGGACCTGGTGAAGATTGCCCCGACGGCGAAACCGCCGGTGTGCAAGATCATTGATTACGGCAAGTACCGCTACGAACAGGCCCGCAAGGAGAAGGAAGCCAGGAAGAAGCAGAAGACGATCGACGTGAAAGAAGTGAGGCTCTCGCCGAACATCGATTCCAATGATCTGAACACGAAGGTCAACGCCGCCAGGAAATTCATTGAGAAGGGCGACCGGGTGAAGGTGACCTTGCGCTTCCGGGGACGTGAGATGGCCCATATGCAGAGCAGCAAGCAGATTCTGGATGTCTTTGCCGAGAAACTTTCCGATATCGCCGTCGTGGAGAAGGCTCCCAAGCTGGAGGGCCGGAGCATGACGATGTTTCTGGCGGAAAAGCGGTAAGATGTATAGAGTGAATTCATTTAAGGAGGAAATAGCATATGCCAAAAATTAAGACAACCAAAGCAGCAGCGAAGAGATTTAAAAAGACAGCATCCGGGCTGTTAAAGAGAAATAAAGCTTACAAGAGCCATATTCTGACCAAGAAGAGCACGAAGAGAAAGAGAAACCTCAGGCAGGCTACGATTACGGACGCAACAAATGTCAAGAACATGAAGAAGATTTTACCATATCTGTAAGAGAGCGCATAAGGAGGAAGATGAAGAATGGCAAGAATTAAAGGCGGATTAAACGCAAAGAAGAAACACAATAGAGTATTGAAGCTGGCAAAGGGATACAGGGGAGCACGCTCCAAGCAGTACCGTGTGGCAAAGCAGTCGGTGATGAGAGCGCTGGCCACCTCCTATGCCGGAAGGAAAGAGAGAAAGCGCCAGTTCAGGCAGCTGTGGATTGCCCGCATCAACGCTGCGGCCAGAATCAACGGCCTGTCCTACAGCAAGTTCATGTATGGGCTGAAGCTGGCGGATGTGCAGCTGAACAGGAAGATCCTGGCGGAGATGGCTGTGAACGACGCGGAGGGCTTTGCGGCTCTGGCTGAGGTGGCAAAGGCGAAGTTAGCCTAATATTGTGAAAACAGAAGGATGTCCTTTCCCAGGGCATCCTTATTTGTAATAGAGGGAGGGACTGCATATGAAAAATTATACCGTTACCATTGGACGGACGTTTGGCAGCAGGGGGCGGGAGATCGGCGAGCTGCTGGCGAAGGAGCTGGGCATTGCTTTTTATGACAAGAATCTGATCGTGATGGCAGCGAAGGAGAGCGGGATGGATATCGAGCTTCTGGAGAGCGCGGATGAGAAGATACTCAGCCGTTTTGTCGATCCGTACGCGCTGGCCAGCTCCCTGGACGGCTCCACCAACGACCGCCTGTACCGCATCCAGTCGGAGATTATCCGCAGCATCTCCTCCAGGGAATCCTGCGTGATTGTGGGACGCCAGGCAGACAAGGTGCTGGCTAACCGGGACAACTGCACCCATATTTTCATCTATGCCCCCTACGAGAAGCGGGTGGAGACCGTGATGGAGAGGCACAGCCTGACAGAGGGGGAGGCCAAACGGCTGATCCGCCGGATGGATAAGACCCGCAGGAATTATTACTCCTACTTCTCAGACGGGGAGTGGGATTCCAAGGACGGAAGGCATCTGATGATCGACAGCAGCTATCTGGGCGTGGAGAAGACCGTGCGGTACCTGCGGGAGCTGATCGCCTTGAAATACGATTTGTAGGAGTGGCCGCAGAAGGCCAGGAGGGCGCCGCAGAGCGATAGGCGCCGCAGAGCGATAAATGTTTGGGTTGGCCGGCGGACAGCGCCGGCGCTGCAAAGGAGAAGAGAGAATGAAGACAGAGATCAGCGGCCGCACCGGCCTCTACTGCCTGATTGGCTCTCCGGTGGGCCATTCCGGCTCCCCGGCTATGCACAACTACAGCTTCCAGAGGACAGGGGTGGACGCGGTATACCTGGCGTTCGACGTGACGCTCGGGACGCTGCCGGACGCCATCCGGGCAATCCGCACCCTGGGCATCCGAGGCTTCAATATCACGATGCCCTGCAAGACGGCGGTGATGGAGTATCTGGACGAGATTTCCCCGGCGGCGGCTTTGATTGGCGCCTGCAATACTGTGACGGTGAGCCCGGAGGGGAGGCTTGCGGGCTACAATACGGATGGGATAGGTTTCCTGCAGAACCTGCGCTGCCACGGCGTAGAGATCCGGGGCAGGCATATGGTGATGCTGGGCACCGGCGGGGCGGCGATGGCCATCTGCGCCCAGGCAGCGCTGGACGGGGCACGGTGTATCACAATCTGCAGCCGCAGCCCCAGTTCCTACCGTACAGCCTGCGGTATTGCCGGGAAGCTTGAAAAGGCAGCCCCCGGCACAGAGGTTCGCGCGGTGCCGCTGGCGGATAGGGAGGCCTTTGCCAGGGAGGTGGCAGCGGCGGATATCCTGGTCAACGGAACGAAGGCGGGGATGGCCCCCCTGGATGGGGAGACGCTGGTGGAGCCCTCCCTGTTCCGGCCGGAGCTGGCCGTGGCGGATGTGGTGTACAACCCGCGGGAGACGCGGATGCTTCGGGAGGCCAGGGAGGCCGGCTGCAGGACCGTGGTGGGAGGCATCGGGATGCTGCTGTGGCAGGGGGCGGAGGCTTTCCGCCTGTTCACCGGCAAGGAGATGCCAGTGGAAGAAGTGCAGCAGCGGCTGTTTGCTCTTGACAATCCTGGCAGAAGTCTTCATGATAGAGGTATATGAGGAGGTGCCGCTCTATGCGCATGAACAATAGAATCAAAGAACAATACGCGCAGATCGCTTCGGCGCTGCAGCTGCGCTTTGACGAGGAATATGAGGCTATCCATGGAAATTACGGGGGATATCCGGTTCTGATCGTCCCGTCTTCCTCCGGCTCCAATGTCTACTATTATATGCCGAAGATCTGTATCGCTGCGGAGAGCGCCCTGGGTCCCCTGTCCAAAGAAGACTGCAAGGCCTATAAGAAGGAGCATGCTTATGTCTCCTCCCTGTCCCAGAGCGGCAGGCTGGTCACCCTCGTGGTGAAGAACCAGCGGAAAGCAGAGCGGCTGATGGAGGCGATCGGCACAGAGCTGAGGAATTTGATCTCCTATCTGCATTCCAGAGGCTTCCAGCCCTGCTGCCAGGTGTGCGGGCAGCCTGTGCCGGCGGAAGCCTATTTTGTCTCCGGCGGCTTCCTGCAGATGTGCGAGGAGTGCCGTGTATCCCTGAACCAGCGGATGGCCGTACAGATGAATCGGGACAGAAGCAAGCCGGAGAATGTCATTGGCGGAGTGGTGGGCGCCGCCCTGGGGTCGCTGCTGGGAGCGGCAAGCATTATCCTTCTGAGCCAGCTGGGCTATGTGGCCGCCCTGTCTGGACTGGTCATGGCCATCTGTACGCTGAAGGGCTATGAGCTGCTGTCAGGAAAGCTGAGCCGCTTGGGGATTGTGGTTTCCTGCGTCCTGATGGTTGCCATGACTTATGTCGGCGACCGCATAGACTGGGCGCTTGTGGTCGCGCGGGATGTGGGCATGGGCTTTGCCTCTGCCTTTGGATACATCCCGACGCTGGTGAATATCGGCATGATCGAGGCGTCCACCTACTGGGCGAATCTGCTGCTCGTCTACCTCTTCGTAATCCTGGGCGCAGTGCCAACCATTCTGGGCGTGCTGCGGAACCGCAGAGATGAAGGGAAAATTTCCCGGCTCTCCTGACGGCGGCAGGAAGGATAAAAAAGACGGCTGAAAAAAGTCAAAAAATTTATTGACAATTGTCGTGAAAAAGAGTAAGATTGTCTCTGTTGGGTCGCTCGATCCAGCAGAGCACATGCAGTTGTGGCGGAATTGGCATACGCGCATGATTCAGGTTCATGTCCGGGTTAACTGGGTGCGGGTTCAAGTCCCGCCAACTGCATTAGCAATCCCGATACGGTTATAGCGGGCAGAGAGGTAATCAGAATGTTGCTGGACGTTCTGGTTATTTTTTTTCGACAAAATCTTAGCGCCGGCGTACCAAGGGAAGTATGGCTCCTTGTACACCGGCGCGATCTTGAAAAGAGAGAAAAAAACTGTTGACTTTTTTGGCGGGGGATGGTATAGTAAATAACGCGTCAAGGAAATGGCGTATCTGGAATGCAGTTGTGGCGGAATTGGCATACGCGCATGATTCAGGTTCATGTCCGGGTTAACTGGGTGCGGGTTCAAGTCCCGCCAACTGCATAGCGAAGGCTGGCAAGAGATTGCCAGTCTTTTTTTATGGTGTACCCGGTAAGCGGCCATTATGCCTGCGCAGATGTCCGCAGGGCAGCGCGCCTCTGCATCCGAAGCCGCGCCGCAGAATGTGTATCCGGAGCCGTGCTGCAGAAGCTGTATCTGGAATCGCAATGCAGAATTTGCATCCGAAGCCGCGCCGCAGAAGTTTCATCGGAAAACGTCCCGCAGGATTTTGCTGGACTTTTCCGGAGGGGTGCTGTATAGTAAAAGAGCCTGGAGAGGGCAAATCCATAATTTTCCGAAAGGTGGTGGTTTTTATGTCAAAAAGTATAAGCGATACAGGCCTTGATGTTCCCTGGCCGATAGGGACATCCCAGAACATAAAAACTACATATGGAGGAAGATTGCTATGGAGAGAATCAGAGAACTGATCGAGACGAAACAGTACCGGCTTTTGAGAGACGAGCTTCCAGAGACGAACGTAGCGGATATCGCGGCAGCCATGGAGGAGATGGAGAGCAGCGAGATGCTGACGGTTTTCCGTTTTCTCCCGAAGGATATGGCGGCGGATGTGTTCGCCTACCTTCCGCTGGAGCACCAGCAGACGATTATTTCCGCGCTCTCCGACAGGGAGGCGGCCAGCATTATCGACGACCTGATGGCGGACGACGCGGCGGATCTCCTGGAGGAGATGCCGGCCAACGTGGTGAAGCGCCTGCTGGCCAATGCAAGGCCCGACACCCGGCGGGACGTGAATCTGCTGCTTATGTATCCCGAAGACTCTGCGGGGAGTATTATGACGGTGGAGTATGTGGATCTGAAGGCGGAGTCCACGGTGCAAGACGCCATCGCCAAGATCCGGCGGACGGGGATTGACAAGGAGACGATTGACACCTGCTATGTGGTGGACGCCGGGAGACGGCTGATCGGTACCGTGACGCTGCGCCGCCTGCTGCTGGCTCCGGACGGGGAGACGATCGGCAGCATCATGCGGGGGAAGGCGGTATCCGTCCACACGCTCACAGACCAGGAGGAAGTCTCCAGGAAGTTCCAGAAATACGATTTTACCTCAATGCCCGTGGTCGATAACGAGAATCGGCTGGTGGGCATTATCACGGTGGACGACATCGTGGATATCCTCCAGGAGGAGGCGACGGAGGACATCGAGAAGATGGCGGCCATTGTGCCGGGGGATAAGCCTTATCTGAAGACGGGCATCATCGAGACATGGAAGAAGAGGATTCCGTGGCTGCTGTTTTTGATGATTTCCGCCACCTTCACCGGGCGCATCATCGCATCCTTTGAGGATGCCTTGAGCACCTGCACGGTGCTGACAATTTTTATCCCCATGCTGATGGATACCGGGGGAAATGCCGGGAGCCAGGCGTCCGTGACCATTATCCGGGGGCTGTCCCTCAAGGAGATCCGTTTCCGGGATCTGTTCCGCGTCGTCTGGAAGGAAACCCGCGTGGCTGTTCTGTGCGGGGCGACGCTGGCAGCCGCCAATTTTGTGAAAATGATGATGATTGACGGGGTAGGGACGCAGGTGGCGCTGGTGGTCTGCGCGACGCTCATTATCACCGTGTTCTGCTCGAAGATTGTGGGCTGCGTCCTGCCGATGATGGCGGACAGGCTGGGATTTGACCCGGCGGTGATGGCCAGCCCCTTTATCACCACCATCGTGGACGCCCTGTCATTGCTGGTGTATTTCCAGTGCGCCACGGCCATGCTGCACATATGAGAGTGCCGCCGGCGGCGTGCCAGATATATAGAAAAAGAAAAGGGGGCCCTGCTTGTGCAGGGCTTCCCCAGCGAGGAGAGACATTATGGAGAGAGAAACCTTTAAATCACGCCTGGGCTTCCTGTTGCTGTCGGCAGGCTGCGCCATCGGCATTGGAAATGTGTGGAAGTTCCCGTATATTACCGGATTATACGGGGGCGGCGCGTTCGTGGTCATCTACTTGATCTTTCTGGCCATTGTGGGCGTGCCGGTGCTGACGATGGAGTTCGCCATCGGCCGGGCTAGCCGCCAGAGCACGGTGCGCGCCTACCACGTGCTGGAGAAGCCGGGAAGCAAGTGGCATCTCCACGGCTATGTGGCGCTGGCGGGCAATTTTGTGCTGATGATGTTCTACACCACGGTGACAGGCTGGATGCTTCACTATTTCTACCTGTACTGCAGCGGGCAGATCCTGTCCGCCTCCAGCAAGGAACAGGTGGAAAGCGTGTACCAGGACATGCTGGCATCCCCACAGATTATGGGTTTCTGGATGCTGGTTGTGGTGGTGGCTGGCTTCTTCATCTGTGCGAGGGGGCTGCAGAACGGCGTGGAGCAAGTGTCCAAGTGGATGATGCTCTCCCTGCTCCTATTAATCATTGTCCTGGCCGTGCGCAGCGTGACGCTGGAAGGCGGGCTGGAAGGGCTGAAATTTTATCTGATCCCCGACCTGGAGCGCATGGCAGAGGTGGGGATTGGAGCGACGGTCAGCGGCGCCATGAACCAATCGTTCTTTACGCTCAGCCTGGGGATCGGGGCCATGCTCATCTTCGGCAGCTATCTGAACAAGGAGAAGACGCTGCTGGGAGAGTCCGTCAAGGTCGCCTGCCTGGACACCTTTGTGGCGTTCACATCAGGCCTGATCATCTTCCCCGCCTGCTTTGCCTTCGGGGTATCGCCGGACAGCGGGCCGTCCCTGATTTTTATCACCCTGCCCCATGTGTTCAACAACATGGCGGGGGGAAGGCTGTGGGGAAGCCTATTCTTCCTCTTCCTGTTCTTCGCCTCCTTCACCACGATCATCGCGGTGTTTGAAAATATACTGGCCTGCACGGCGCAGATCTGGCCGATGAGCAGGAAGAAGGGGTGCGTGGTCAACGGGATTGTGATGGCGGTGCTGTCAGTGCCCTGCGTGCTGGGCTTCAATGTCTGGTCTGCCTTCCAGCCCCGGGGGGTGGGCTCCACCGTGATGGATCTGGAGGATTTCATCGTCAGCAATCTGCTGCTGCCCCTCGGCTCCCTCGTCTACCTGGCGTTCTGCGTGTACCGCGTCGGCTGGGGCTTCGACAAGTTCCGGGAGGAGGCCAATACAGGGGAGGGGATCAAAATCCCCCGGTGGATCCGGGGCTATGTGACCTTCGTGCTTCCGGTGCTGGTGCTGCTGGTATTCCTGAGCGGGATCCTGTAGGCAGGAGGGTGCCGGGAAGAGGGCCGGAAATATAGCAGGAATGTAGGCCGGAAATAGCAAAAAGCCAGCCGGAAATATAGCAAAAAGCCCTTGAAAAAGGGCTTTTGTTGTGGTATAGTATAACAGTCTGTGAGAAAACACGCGGGCGGATTCTGGAAACGGTGCCGGGTATTTCCGGTTTTTCCGGGAGAAGGAAGCCTGCGGAAGAATTTAACCGAATGGAGGAAAAGACATGAGCGTAATTTCAATGAAGCAGTTACTGGAAGCAGGTGTGCATTTCGGCCACCAGACAAGAAGATGGAACCCTAAGATGGCTCCGTACATCTACACCGAGAGGAACGGCATCTACATCATCGACCTGCAGAAGTCTGTGGGCAAGGTGGACGAGGCTTACAAGGCGATCTCTGATATCGTGGCGGACGGCGGCACAGTCCTGTTCGTCGGCACGAAGAAGCAGGCGCAGGATGCAATCCGCACCGAGGCGGAGCGCTGCGGCATGTTCTATGTGAACGAGAGATGGCTGGGCGGCATGCTGACCAACTTCAAGACGATCCAGAGCAGAATCGCAAGGCTCAAGGAGATCGAGACAATGTCTGAGGACGGAACCTTTGACGTTCTGCCGAAGAAGGAAGTTATCGCTATTAAGAAAGAGTGGGAGAAGCTGGAGAAGAACCTGGGCGGAATCAAGAACATGAAGAAGCTGCCTGACGTAATCTTCGTGGTGGATCCGAAGAAGGAGAGAATCTGCGTGCAGGAGGCACATATCCTGGGAATCACGCTGATCGGTATCGCGGATACGAACTGTGACCCGGAGGAGCTGGACTATGTAATCCCGGGCAACGACGACGCAATCCGTGCGGTGAAGCTGATCGTCTCCAAGATGGCGGACGCTGTCGTCGAGGCGAACCAGGGAGCTGCCGAGGAGGCAGAGGCTGCTGAGTATGAGGCAGAGGCTGAGGAGGCCGCAGAGGCTGTAGAGGAGTAAAGGATGATAGCATGCCGCGCAGGCGGCAGCAATGTTTAGGAGGAGAAGCAAATGGCAGTTACAGCAGCAATGGTAAAAGAGCTCAGAGAGATGACCGGAGCGGGAATGATGGACTGTAAGAAAGCCCTCACCGCTACAGATGGAGATATGGACGCCGCTATCGAGTTCCTGCGCGAGAAGGGGCTTGCCAGCGCCACGAAGAAGGCTGGCAGGATCGCTGCGGAGGGCCTGTGCACAACGAAGGTTGTGGACGATGGCAAGAAGGCTGTGATCGTGGAGGTCAATGCCGAGACAGACTTCGTGGCGAAGAATGAGAAGTTCCAGACCTACGTGGCCCAGGTGGCTGACCAGGCCGCGAAGACAGAGGCGAAGGATATCGAGGAGTTCCTGGCTGAGAAGTGGGAGCTGGATCCGTCCATGACGGTGAAGGAGGCCCTGGCAGCTCAGATCGCTGTGATCGGCGAGAACATGAACATCCGCCGGTTTGCCCAGGTGACAGAGGAGAACGGCTTTGTGGCATCCTATATCCACGCTGGCGGCAAGATCGCCGTCCTGGTGGATGTGGAGACCGATGTGGTCAACGACGCGGTTAAGGAGATGGTGAAGAATGTGGCAATGCAGGCCGCAGCCCTCAAGCCCATGTACACCAGCAGGGAAGAGGTGGACGCCGAGTATATCGAGAAAGAGAAAGAGATCCTCACCGCTGCGGCGAAGAACGAGAAGCCGGATGCCAACGACAAGATCATCAGCGGCATGGTGATGGGCCGTATCAACAAGGAGCTCAAGGAGATCTGCCTGATGGATCAGGTGTATGTGAAGGCCGAGGACGGCAAGCAGCCTGTGAACAAATATGTGGCAGAGGTTGCCAAGGCCAACGGCGCCAAGATCAAGATCAAAGGCTTTGTGCGCTACGAGACCGGCGAGGGAATCGAGAAGAAGGAAGAGAACTTCGCGGAGGAAGTTGCAAAGCAGATGGCTGGAAACTAAGTGAATCAAGTCCGAAGGACGCAGATGAACGGTAGTTGGAAGCTATGCAGCGTTGCTTAGCGAACCGAGCCTGAAAGGCGAAGGTAAGGTTAGCAACAGTCGCATGGGCATGTAAGGCAGAATTTGCCTTCCTATTGTGAGAGTTATGAGAGAGAAACCCTTACGGGCAGTGTGCAGTCACTGCCTGTAAGGGTTTTGGCGTAATAGCGGAAGCTGCCGCGGTCCTCTGCACAGTTGGCAACGAGGAGGCGCTCCAGGCAGATGCGGACAGCTATGACCGTGTGATCTCCTACCGCAGCGGCCAGTGACAGCGGACAATAAGAGGGAGGGTATCTTCCAGCTGTGTTACGAGCCAAAAATAGCGCCGGTGTACCAAGGGGCGTATTTACCCCTTGTACACCGGCGCTGCCCTCTGTATAGAGCGCCTGTCACAATCATCCCCGCCTTGCAGTTTGCGCGGGATGGCGGTGCCAAATCCGTATATTATAGGATATATTCTGCCATCGCCTGGCTGATCTCTTTGATTTTCCCCGACCCGGAAAATTCGAAACGCACCTGTCCCAGGCCGCTGATGTAGACGCTCAGCTCTGCGTCGATGTCCAGCACGCCGGTAGTCTCCACAGAGAAGGCCTGTATCCTGGAGTAGGGGAGGGAGGAGAAGTCCTTCTTGGTCCCGGTC
>CALWMI010000100.1 GCA_944381745.1 uncultured Lachnospiraceae bacterium
GCTTTCTGCCCGTCGGTGATCCGGTAGCTCTCCACCGCCTTCTGGATGGTCTTATTGTGCGTCCAGCTGTCCAGCCGCCGGTTTTCGATATACGGGAGAGCCGCGTCGTACTGCTTGGCCAGGGCCGTGGCAAAATACCAGGCAATCATCATGTTGACGTAATATTCTTCCGAACGGACGGAGGCCGCCATCTCCAGATACCGGACATCGAAGTCCTCATCCAGGAAATGCTCCATCAGCATCCCCAGGGCAAACCGCACCGTATAAGTCTTATCTGAGGAGAGCCAAACCTTTATGTATTCCAAAAGTTCCGGCCTGTGCCTCTTGAAGACCTTCGGCGACATCTGGTCGCAGGTGGCCCAGTTATCCACGAAGGGCAGGAAGCGGCATACCTCCGCCATGCACTGGCCAAAATCCTTCCTCTCGGAAAGGATAAACGCATGGAGCTGGTTCTCCTCAAAATACCGGTGCGGGAGCGCGTCCAGGAATTCCGGTATGTCTTCCTGCCGTGCCAGCTCCTTGGCATATCGTCGCAGCTCTGGCGTACGCACGCCGATCACGGTGTCTGCCGCCACCGCCGGCATCAGCTTCGACTGGAAATCCCGGTATTTCTTATCCTGCATTGCAAAGAGCCTGCGCTCCAAATCCTCTATCCGCATGTTCTTCCCATCTCTCTTCCCCATCCCTTCTGTTCTTCCCTATCCCTCATATTCTTCTTCATTCATCTTCCCATCCATGTTTTCCTAAAATACACCATATCGGCCAGCTGGACGCCAGCCTCTATGATCGGATGATCGTAGTTGTCCAGGAAAAAATTCTTCACCGTGTGGTGGCGTACAAAGCCGCATTTCTCGTAGAAAGGGACGGTCAGCGGGCTGTCCCCGGTTCCCGCCTGCAGCGCCCTGTACTTTCCGCGGTACCTGTGTTCCAAGAATGCAACCAGGGCCCGCCCGTATCCTCTCCCCTGGCATTCCGGCAGGACAGCAATGTTCTTGATCTCCAGGACGCCGCCCTCCTCCTCTGTGACGACGCACTCCGCCTTGACGCCGCCGTCATCCAGAAGATACATGGTCCCCCTCTCCAGGTAACGGTCAATCATGTCTTCCTGCTCGTCCGCCAGAAGCAGCAGGGACAGATACTGTTTCTTGTCCCCGGCAATCTCTCGGATCTCCACAAAAATCCCCCCGTCCTTCCGCATCCGCCCTCAGCCAAGGCCGCAGCTTCATCCGAGCCTGCGGCGCGCCGGAATCTCCGCCTCCTATCCTATCTCCGCAAATTCCGCTTCGTTCCCGTGCTCCTCGATCAGCCTCATCAAATCCTCGGCCTCCATCCAGACAGTCGCCGTATTGTCGTTGGGATGCACGCCGATCTTGTGGCCGGCAAACTCCCTGTCCAGATAAAAATGCACGCTGCGCCCGCTGTCCTGGAGGATTCCCAGTGGGGTGACCGCCCCCGGCGTCAGTCCCAGGATGGCCTGCAGGTCCTCCGCCGAGGCAAAGGAGAGGTTGCGCAGGCCGTGCCGCCTGCGGAATTCTTTCAGATCCACCCGCTTATCGCCCTTCACGGTGATCAGGTAATACCCTCGTTTTTTGTCGTCGCGGACGAACAGGTTCTTGGCGTCCCACTCCGGGTAGCGCAGCGGCACGGCATCCAGCTCCTCCATATTGAATACCGCCGGATGCTCATCCACCTCGTAGGGGATACCTTTCTCTGTCAAAAATGCGTATGTCTCTGCTTTGTCCATAGCCTTGGCCTCCTTATCCTCTTTCTCCGCGTCCATCTGTCCCAGACTCCTCTGCCTCTTCGATGTCCAGGATGTCCCCTGCGGCAATCCGCGTCCCGTCCTCCAGCACCACCTGCCTGCGGTGAGCGTCAATCTTTCGGATTCTTCCGCAGGCCGTGCGGCAGGAACCGCCGTCCTTCTTCTCATCCGGCACAAAATAGGTGACTGCCAGCACAGGGCTTCCGCCTGGCCGTGCAAGGGCAGCCTGCAGCTTATAGTCCAGCTCCGTCTTCTCTGTCTCTGAAAGCTCCGGCCTGCGCTCTGTGAGGCGGGCAGCCTCCTTTATCACATCCCCATAGCCGGTCAGCGCCGCGAAGGGGGAGAACTGGGCCGCCCGCTCGAGCATCGGCATTTGGGGATGGCGGCTGGAGATATGGCGCGGGTGATGGAGGATATCATCATAATCCTGTTTTCTGCCCATGTCCTGGCGCCTTCTGTCTCTGGCCTCTCCTGCTCCTTCCACGTCCCGGCGCCTCCTGTCCCTGGCCTGTCCTGCTCCTTCCATGCCCTGCCGCCTCCTGTCATTTCCACACAAATTTCCGGTTGATGGATTCCCCGCCGTCCACGATGATGCTCTGCCCTGTGCAGAAGGTGTTGGTCACCGTCAGGAAGTACGCCCAATCGGCGATCTCCTCCGGCGTGGCCCACCTCCTCAGCGGCGTCTCATCCATAATCTGCGCCCACAACTCCTCATCGTTCATCACGCACTCGTTGAGAGGGGTCCGGACACCGCCGGGATCCAGGCTGTTGCAGGTCGCCCCGAACTGGGCCGCCCGCATCGCCACGTTTTTCGTGTAGGCCAGCACTCCACCCTTGCTGGCGCAGTACTCGGGGAATTCCGAGCCGGTGTGCCCGCTGGCGGAGCCGATGTGCAGGATTGCGCGGATCCCCTCCTGGAGGCCATATTTCTCCGTGATGTGCATGAGCGCCTTCAGGTTGGTGTCAATGTCGTCCTCATTCTGGGTTCCTGCGTTGTTGATCAGGATCTGGATGCCTGTGAGGGCGGGAAGCCTGTCATAGTCCCGGATGTCCTGCTGGTAATGCGTGTAGCTGCCATGCCGGATAGCCGTCTCCTGCCGGTCGATTCCCACAACTGTATGTCCCTCCTGCAGGAACTTCTCCGCCACTGCCCTGCCAATCCCCTGGGATGTGCCTGTGATCAGTATTTTCACCGCGATTCCTCCTTCCGGATATAGTCCAGGTATTCCTTCCCCACCTGGTTCTTCTTCCAATTTTTCAGTATCTCATAGCCGAAGGGGGAGAACACCACCTCCATCAGCAGCTCCGCCGCCGCCCCGGTCAGGGCGCAGGCTGCGCACTGCAGCAGCGTCCAGTGAAAGCCGTCCCAGAAAATCGGGGCAAAGATCACAAAGACGATCACTGCAAAGATTAGGTTGTCCAGAAATTGCCCGACGAATGTGGACACATAGGTGCGGGCCGCGTAGGCCAGCCTCCCGTCCGGATTCTTTCGGAAAGCCCTCCCGATCGTCCAGTTCAGGAAATTGTTGATGGACGCCGAGGCCAAAAAAGCAATGGTGCTCCCCAGAAGGATAAACCAGGTACCTCCCAGGATCCCATCCAGCGCCGTGTAATCATCCGCATGGGAAGGGATGGCGCTGGCAATATAGAACACCAGGCAGGTGAGCAGGTTGACGCCCACGGCAAAGATTGCTATTTTGTTGGACGCCTTAGGACCAAAATAACTGGTAATCACGTCCATACACAGAAAAGACAGCCAGGAGATCAGGATACCCCCGTCCAGCGCAATCCATTCCGTCTGCACCAAAGTCTTGTTGGCCAGCAGGTTCATGGCAATCACACTGGCCACAAACAGGGAGACTGCCGCCGCCGGAACGCACCGGAACAGGATGGCCGTCTCCTCTCTCTCCCTCTTAAGCCACGCTTCTGCCGCGGCGCTTATATACGGTTTCACACGCAATGTCTCGTTGCTCATCTTTTTCCTCCAAGAAAAGTATTTGCCATTCACGCAGGAGGCCCTGTGCCATAAAAGCAATGATGGCCCTGCTAAACGCAGAGCCACTATCTCTCACAAATATGAACAGCAGTCCTGGTTTTGTTTTACGACAGGATGGTACAAACGAACTGTCGGCATCCGGCGGATGACTTCTGCATTATACACGATTCTTTTCCAAAAAGCAAGGGCAGCTTTCCGCCATCCTACGCCCAGTATCAGCCCCGGTATCGGCCATCATCCGCCCGGGCGTTATAGTACGCCTTTACCCCGGCAGCGGGATCTGCAGGATCCACATCGCCGCCAGCGCCAGTATCCACGGGAGCAGGATCAGTGGAAGCAGGATGATTCCTTTATGGTTCTCATAGTGGTACTCCTCATAAGAAAACAGGCGCTTGGGACTATCCACATAGTAGAGGTTCAGTATCCGCGGCGGTGTCGCCGGATGTTTAAAAAAAGCCCTGTACTTCTTCTCCTCTCCGTTCTCTGCCGTGTAGCGGTAAACAGCATTCCAGTCATAGTGTGCCAAGTCCCCGGAACAGTGCTTCTTCATCAGCGTCGCCCGTATCACATGCCCCCGCTCCCTGGCAATATCCCGCTTGCGTGCCCAGCTTAAGCGGTAGGACACCTTCCCATAGAGCGGTATGGCAATGACATACCCTCCTATCAGGATGGCAAATACCACAGCCCACTTTACCCAGTTGACCGGATCATCTGTAAACACACGGTAAAAGGCCTCTCTCATTTCCATCACAGCACCTCCTCTTCACCCTCTGTCTTCCACGCATCTGCCAGATTCTTATCTTCTCCTGTCAGTCCCTCGTCTGGAAAAACGCCAGCCGCCCGCCCGTGAAGGCCACGGTGCCCACATCACCGGCCAGCTCATTGCTGACCCCCAGGCTGTTCCAGGGCGTGAGCACGGCGTTCTGCACCGGGTACCGAAAGCCCTGCAGGGTCACTCCCTGCGCCTCTCCCCCCATGGGCAGGAAAGACACATATTTCCCATACAGCTCCTCCCGCCGGATGGTATACTCCCCTGGAAGCAGCATACGGATCCGGTTGTGGCTGTCCACGATCTCACAGTCCAGCTCCTTTCGCACGCCGGCCACCGCATAGAGGGTGCCCAGCACATGGTCAAGCCGGGTGCCTGTCCCTCCCAGGATGACCGCCCGCCCTTCCCCGCCGCCAGAGGTGCGCAGATACTCCATGGCGGCAGACAGGGCGATCTCCATATCGGTAAAGTCCTTCTCCGGCCGGAACTGCCGGATAGGGATCTGTTCCCGGCGGAAAAGCTCCAGCGTCTCCCCTGGCAGCGTATCAAAATCCCCCACCAGCAGCGCAGGGCGAAGCCCTGCCCGCAGGCAGAAGGCCGCTCCCTTGTCCGCGGCAATGATATCGTCAAACGGCGGCTGCCCCTTCAAAAACTCAAGGGCAAAATCTTCCTCGATCATGCCCCCGCTGACAATCAATATCCTTCTCATCTTCTCAGACCTCCCGGCCCTTCTCCTCGTATTCTCTCAGGATCTCCACAAGCGCTCCCGCCTTCTCCTCGATGGCGCCGCCGAACACTGCCGAGCCCGCCACAATGATATTGGCCCCTGCGTCCAGCACTTCCCGGATATTGGCCGCAGAGATGCCCCCATCCACCTGGATGTCGGCCTTGGGGTTCACCTGATCCAGCATTGCCCGCAGGCTGCGGATTTTCTCCGTGGAGGACGGGATATACTTCTGGCCGCCAAGACCCGGCTGCACGCTCATAATGAGTACCATGTCCACATCCGGCAGCACGCCCTCGATCTGTTCCAAAGGGGTAGCCGGGTTCAGCGTCACGCCGCAGCGCATGCCCGCCTCCCGGATGGCTCTAAGCGTCCCCGGCAAATCCCGGCAGGCCTCCACATGCACGGTCATTCCGTCCGCGCCGCTCTTCTTATACAATTCCACAAACCTTCCCGGCTCCTCCACCATCAGGTGGGCATCCAGGAAAGCGCCGGTGACCGGCCGCAGGGAGGCGACGATGGGATCACCGAAGCTGATCCGCGGCACAAACTGCCCGTCCATCACATCGATGTGCACATACTCGGCTCCTGCCTCCACCGCTCTCTTCACATCATCGCCCAGCCTTGCAAAGTCCGCCGACAAAATCGACGGCGCCAGCTTATAACGCATCCTAATACCTCCTTCGATCCTTCAGCTCCTCGTAGAGAAGCACATAGCTCTCGTATCTCTCCCGGGAGATCTCCCCGTTCTCCAGCGCCTCCTTCACCCGGCATCCAGGCTCGTGGATGTGGGTACAGCCAAGGAAACGGCACTGTCCCTCGTAGGGATAGAACTCCGGCATATACTCCTTCAGCTCTTCCTTCTCCATGTCCTCCACGTAGAGGGAACTGAAGCCCGGCGTATCCATGATATACGTATCCTTCCAGAGCGGGATCAGCTCGCTGTGCCGCGTCGTATGCCTTCCCCGGCCGATCTTGCTGCTGACAGCCCCCGTCTGCATCCATTCCCGCTTTCCCAGGGCATTGACCAGGGACGATTTTCCGGCTCCTGACGGGCCGGCCACCGCCGTCGTCTTCCCCTCCAGCAGCCCTCTCAATTGTCCCACTCCGTCCCCTGTCTTCGCGCTCACGAACAGCAGGCTGCAGCCGCTCTTCCTGTAGACATCCTCCAGATGCCGCCGCTCCTGCGCGCTGGCAAGATCCACTTTGTTAAAGCAGATCACCGCCGGTATCTTCTGCCGCCCCATCGCCAGCAGAAAACGGTCCAGCAGGGATAGATTGGGTTTTGGGCTCTTCACTGCAAAAATCACCAGTGCCTGGTCAATGTTTGCAACGGCGGGCCGGATCAGGGAATTCTCCCTGGGAAGCAGCTCCTCCAGGTTCCCGGTCTTCTCCTCCCCGTCAATCACTGCCATCTCCACATTGTCTCCCACCAGGGGCTTTCGGTTCTCCAGCCGGAAAATTCCCCTGGCGCGGCACTCATACAGGCCTGCCTCCGCCCCATCCGGGACATGGACATAGTAGAACCCGCCGATCCCCTTGACAATCTTTCCTCTCAGCATCCTTCCACGCCATTCCCGCCTGCCGGCTGTCTGCTCATCGGCTGTCTACTCATTGGCTGTCTGCTCATCGGCTGCCTGCTCATTGGCTGTCTGCTCATTGGCTGCCTCCTCACTGGGCATTTCCTCCTGTCCCGGTTCCGCCGGCCGGGTTCTGCTGGCCGCCGTTTGTCCCGGTACCTGTGCTTCCTCCGGTATTCGTCCCGCCGGTATTTCCGGTATCGGATTCAGCCGGGCCCGCGCTCACCTGGAGCGTGATCGTCGCCCCTCGGGCCGCCTCGGTATTTCCCCTGGGAGATTGGGAGACGATCTGCCCCTCGGGCGCAGAGTTCTCCACTTCCTCCTCCTCGATCCGGAAACCGAGAGCTGTCAGGCTCTCGTAGGCGTCGTCAAAAAGCGCCCCCGTCACGTTGGGCACGGTCACCGTATCCTGCCCGGAGCTCACGACAAAATCAATGCTTCTCCCCTGCTCCAGCACCGTGTTGGCGTTGACGCTCTGGCTGATCACCCGGCCCTCCACCACGGAGTCGCTGGTGCTCTCAGTCACGCTGCCCACGTTAAAGCCAGCCGCCTGGAGCGCCGCCCTGGCGTCTGCCTCCAGCATATTGTAGAGATCCGGCACGGTCCCGGTATGCACCTCTGCTCCCCGGCTGACAATCAGGGTAACCGTCTGCCCCTCAATCACCTCGCTGCCGGATACTGGGTTGGTGGAGATCACTCTCCCGGCCGGCACCTCGTCGTCATATGCCTGCTCTGTCGCCGTCTTAAGGCCCAGATCCCTCAGGGCCGCCTCCGCCGCGCTCTGCTCCTTCCCGTCCATAGACGGAAGGCTGAAGGACTCCTGTCCGCTGCACACCGTCACGTCCACCGTAGTGCCGGTTTTCACCATCTCGCCGGCATCCACGGACTGGCTCATGACTTCGCCCTCCTCGTAGTCGTCCGACTCCTCATAGGCCGCCCGGATATCCAACCCCAGGGCAGACAGCGCCGCCTGCGCCTTCTCATACTGCTCGCCCACAAGCTGCGGCATCTCTACCTCCTGCACCTCCTGGGCTGTCCCATCCTCCTGCAGCTCCGCGGCGGATCTTCCGATCAGCCCCAGCGCCCGGCCCACCATGAACAGGATGATGCACACGATAATCACTGCCACGACGATACCGCCGATGAACATGATCCGCTCCATCTTCGGGTTCAGGCCGCCTTCCTCATCGTCGTCATAGCTCTTCCCCTGCTTGGATTTCCGTCCGCTGCCTTTGCCGCCCCCTGCATTCTTCGAGGAGCGCCCTTCACGGTACCCGTCCCGGGCGGAGCGGCTCTCCTGGCGTCTGCCGCGCCTGCTTCCATAGTCCTTCCCATCGTCATAATCATCGTCGTAATCGTCATCATAACGGCCTCTGCTGTCATAATCGTCATCATAATCATCTTCATAGCCGTCATCGTAATCATCCTCGTAGTCATCTTCATAACGGCCATCATCGTCATAGCCGTCGTCGTAGTCATCCTCATAACGGCTGTCATCGCCGTAGCCGTCATCATAATCGCCGCCGTCGTAATCACCGCTGTAACGGCCATCGCCGTCATAATCATCCTCGTAATCGCTGTCTGCGTCCTCGTCCACATAGACCGGCTTGCGCCCTCTCGCGGCTGCGGCGGTTCCTGCTGCGGCTCCTGCTGCCGCAGCTGCTCCCTGCTTGATGACGTTCATGTCATTCTTGGTGAACATGACCGTCTTCCCCGTCTCATCCGGGCTGATAAACTTCACAAAGGAGGCGTCCGGCGTCACCAGGGACTGCTTCAAATCCTTCAGAAGCTCCGACATATTTGCGTATCTGCGCTCCTGGCTCTTCTGCGTACACTTGAGGATGATATCCTCCAGGCTCACCGGGATGTCCGACGCGTACACGTGGGGCGGAACCATCTCCTCCTGCAGGTGCTTCACCGCCACGGTCACCGGGGTCTCTCCCTCAAAGGGAACCCGCCCGGTAATCATCTCATACATGACGATCCCGAGGGAATAGATATCGCTCTTCGCGTCGCTGTATCCTCCCCTGGCCTGCTCCGGCGACGTGTAATGCACAGAACCCATGGTGACGGAGCTGATGGTGTTGGCAGAGGCCATCTTGGCGATTCCAAAGTCTGTGACCTTTACCTTGCCCTCCCGGGAGATAATGATATTCTGCGGCTTGATGTCCCGGTGGACAATATTCAGGTTGTGGGCCGCCTCAATGCCCATGGCCACCTGGATGGCGATGCTGGTGGTCTCCCGCACGGTCAGCTTGCCCTTGCGCTCGATATAGTTCTTGAGGGTGATGCCCTCCACCAGCTCCATGATGATATAGTTGACGCCGTCCTCATCCCCCACGTCGTAGACATTCACCACGTTGGGATGTGCCAGGCGCGCGGCGGCCTGAGCCTCCACCCGGAATTTGGCGACAAAATTCTTGTCTCCCCGGAACTCTTCCTTCAGTACCTTTATCGCAACATAGCGGTTCAGCTTATGGTCTTTTCCCTTGTATACGTCCGCCATCCCGCCTCTCCCGATATGGGAGATCACCTCGTAGCGGTCGCCGATAAACATTCCTTTTCTCAACATACATTCACCTCATCTTCAAACGGCTCCACAAGGACGGCGGAAATATTGTCCCTGCCTCCGTAGGTGTTCGCCCGGTTGATCAGCTCCCCGGCCTTGCGGGCCGGTTCATCCTCCCTGTTCACAATCTCCATGATCTCCTCATCCTGGAGCATGTTGGACAAGCCGTCGGAACAGAGCAGGAGCTTATCGTTATACCGCAGCTTATGCCCGAAGAAGTCGATCTTCAGATCGTATCCTCCTCCGATTGCCCGGGTGATAATGTTCTTGTCCGGATGGAACCGGGCTTCCTCTCTCTTGATCTCTCCCATCCGCACCATCTCTTCCACAAGGGAGTGGTCCCTGGTCACCTGCCGGATCTCCCGGTCATTAACCACATATAGGCGGCTGTCCCCCACGTTCGCAATATACGTATACCCGTGGATGATAGTCGCCGCTACCAGGGTCGTCCCCATTCCCTCATATTCCGGCCTCTCGGCCGCCTTCTCCAAAATTCCGGCATTCGCCTTCTCAATCGCCCCCCGCAGAAGCTTGACGGGGTTCGTCTCATCGTTCTCCCTTATATTCTCTACGACAAAATTGACAGTATACCTTGACGCAAAATCTCCTGCGCGATGTCCTCCCATGCCGTCTGCCACCAGGAAAAGATTCGGAAGATTTCCCACGGGGGCCTTGGAGGCGTAGACAAAGTCCTGGTTCATACTCCTCTTCTTCCCCACATCTGTCATCGCTACCGCTTTCATGCATCCTCCCGCTTATCCGGGCCGGCATCCATATGGCGCTTGCGCAGCTGGCCGCAGGCGCCGTCGATATCCCTGCCCATTTCTCTTCTTATAGTAACATTAATTCCGTATTTTTCAAGTTTATTTTTAAATACGAGCACTTTATGCCTGTCCGGGCTCACAAATTCCCTCTCCCGCACGGGATTTACCGGGATCAGGTTCATGTGGCAGTTCTGTCCTGCCAGCAGGCTCCTAAGCTCCCTCGCATCCTCCGCCGTATCGTTGACACCGGCCACCAGGCTGTACTCAAAGGTCACCCGCCGCCCGGTGAGAGCAAAATATTCCTGGCAGGCGTCCATGACTTCCGCCAGCGGGTAGGCTTGCGCCACCGGCATCAGCCTCCTCCGCTTCTCGTCGTTGGAGGCGTGGAGGGAGAGGGCCAGCGTCACCTGCAGGTTCTCCCTGGAAAACTTGCGGATGCCCGGCACGATGCCGCAGGTGGATACCGTAAGGTTCCTCTGGCTGATATGAAGCCCATTCTCGTCGGAAATCATATGGAGGAAACGGATCAGGCTTTCGTAGTTGTCGAAAGGTTCTCCCGTCCCCATCACCACCACGTTGGACACCCGCTCCCCTGTGGCCTTCTGGATCTCGTACACCTGGGAGAGCATCTCCCCAGGCGTCAAATTCCGCGTCAGGCCGCCGATGGCCGAAGCGCAGAAGCGGCAGCCCATACGGCAGCCCACCTGGGACGATATACAGACGGAATTGCCGTGAGGGTACTGCATCCACACACTCTCCACCGCATTGCCGTCCGCCAGGGCGAACAAAAATTTCTTCGTCCCGTCCAGGGCCGACGTCTGTACCTCCACCGTCCGAAGCCCCAGCAGCGGATACTGCTCTCTCAGCCTGTCCCTAAGGCTCCCTGGGAGATTCCCCATCTCCTCCCATGTGCCCGCCAGCTTTCTGTGCAGCCACTCGTACAGCTGTTTCCTTCGGAACGGCTTCTCGCCCATCCCTTCCAGGAGGCCGCCCCACTCGTCCAGCGAGAGCGACCGGGCGTCCGTCCAGATGCCTTCCTCCATCCCCGATTCCTCCTCAGCCTTCCGGCATATTTTCAGCCTTCCAGCACATCCTCGGCCTTCCGGCGCATCCTCGGCCTTCCGGCGCATTCTCAGCCTTCCGGCACATTCTCAGCCTTCCGGCATATCTTCAGCCTTCCGGCGCATCTTCCGCCTTCCGGCGCATCTTCGCGATAAAAAACCCGTCGCATTCGTGAGTGCCGGGCAGCAGCTGGATATAGCCCTTGCCTGACGTCTCCCCCCGAAGCTCCTCCGGCAGTTCCCCGTCAAGGGATACCAGCTCAAAGGGATAGTGCTTCAGGAACCAGCGCATATTTTTCTCGTTCTCCTCCTGGCTGATCGTGCAGGTGCTGTAGATCAGCGTCCCGCCCGGCTTTACATAGGCGTAGACGCAGCTTAGGATCTGCCTCTGCAGGGCGGCCAGCTCCTGGATGGTATCCTCCGTCACCTCATACTTGACGTCCTTCTTCTTGTTCAACGTTCCAAGGCCGGAACACGGCAGATCTGCCAGCACGATGTCCGCCTGTCCCTCCATCTCCACATCCAGGCTCGTGGCGTCATACCGCTGGACATAGACATTCTTCATGCCCATGCGCTCGATGTTCTCTTTGATCAGCTCTACCTTATAATAATTCAGATCCCTGGCAATTACCCGTCCGCTTCCGTTCAGCTTGTCCGCCAGGTGAAGGCTCTTGCCCCCCGGTGCGGCGCACACGTCCAGGCACAGTTCCCCTCTCCTGGGATTGGCGATCTCCCCCACAAGCATGGAGCTGATGTCCTGCACTTGGAACAGCCCCTCCCGGAAGGAGGGCAGGGCATCCAGATAATCGTAGCCGGATATGTACAGAGCGTAGGGAAGATACGGCGCATCCTCCACCTTCACGCCCTCCTCCCGAAGCCGTTCCTTCAGCTCCTCCGCCGTCGTCTTCATCAGATTGCAGCGGATTGTGGTCGGACGCTCCGCCAGGAAGGCCGCCAGCATCCTGCGCACCACATCCAGGTCGTAGGTCTCCAGCCACTGCTCGATAATCCACTCCGGCATGGAGTACTTCACCGACAGGTACAGCACAAAGTCCCCCTCGATCCTGGGGTTGGCCACCTCCTCCTTATTGCGGGCAATGTTGCGCAGCACGCCGTTGACAAAGCCCTTCAAAGGAGCAAAGCCTTTCTTCCCGGCAAGCTTCACCGCCTCGTTGCACACGGCGGAATCGGGAACGCTGTCCATGAACAACAGCTGGTAGACGCCCAGCCGCAGGATATCCCGGATCACCGGCTTCATCTTCTGCGTGCGCACGCTGGAAAACTGATTGATCACATAGTCGAGATAGATCATCTGCTCCAGCGTCCCCTCGCACAGCCTGGTCAGGAAAGCCCGGTCCCGCTTCTCCATATATTGGTATTTGTCCAGCACATTGCGGATGGCAATGTGGCTGTATTCCTTCTCCTCTGTCACCTCGAGCATAACGCCAAGCGCCAGCTCCCTGACATTTACCCCGTTGTTTTCCGGCTGATTAATCATCATTTCTCCTTCCCCCTGCCAAAAGAATGAGGCGCAGCAGCTGAAGAAGCGATGCCGCCACGCTGGCCACATAGGTGAGCGCCGCAGCGCTTAACACCTTCCTTGTCCCCCTAACCTCGTCCCCATACAGGATGCCGTTGCTCTCCAGCAACCGCAGCGCCCGGGACGACGCGTTGAATTCCACCGGCAGCGTCACCACCTGGAAGAGCACAGCCGCCGTGAAAAGAAGAATCCCCAGATTGAGAAGCGGGCCGAAGGAAAAGATCAGCCCCGCGATAAAAACCGGCCAGGCCAGGCTGGAACCAAAATTGGCCACCGGGACAAGAGCCGTCCGGATGCTAAGCGGCACATATCCTCTCGCGTGCTGCAGCGCATGGCCGCACTCGTGGGCAGCCACTCCCACCGCCGCGATGGAGGACGATCCATACACCGTATCCGACAGGCGCAGCGTCTTCGTCCTGGGATCGTAGTGGTCTGTCATATTCCCCCGGATATGCTCGATCCGCACATCGTAGATGCCTTCCCGCCGCAGAAGCTGCTCCGCCGCCTGGGCCCCGGTCATCCCGCTTAGGCTTCTCACCCGGGAATACTTCGCAAAGGCTGATTTCACCTTGGCCGAAGCCGCCACACACAGCAGCACCCCGATCAGGACAAGGATATAAGTTCTGTCACATCCGTAAAAACCAAAAGGCATGTCTCTTCTCCTTCCGTCATCCGAGAACCGTGCCGGCCTCCAGCCGCACGCCTCTCAAAAACGCCTCGATCTCCATCCGCTTCTTGCCCTCCAGCTGCACCTCCCGCAGGGAAAGCTGCCCTTCCCCGGTCTGCACCCGCAGCTCCCCCGGCGACACAGACACAACTGTGCCTGGCACGGTCCCCGGCGCATGTTCCATGACCACTTCCGCATCCCAGATTTTCAGCGTCTTCCCGTTCAGGCTGGTGTAGGCGCTGGGCCAGGGATTCAGCCCGCGAATCAAACGCTCAATAGCCTCCGCCCCCTGCGTCCAGTCAATCCTTCCCATCTCCTTGCGTATCATCTTCGCATAGGTGGATTCCCCTTCCTGGGGCTTGGGCAGAACCGTCCCCTTCTCCAGCCCCTCAAGCGTCTCCACCAGAAGCTTAGCCCCCACATGGGACAGCTTGGCGAACAGGCTGCCTCCTGTCTCCTTCCTGTCCAGGGGCACCACAGCCTTCATCAGCATATCCCCGGTGTCCAGCCCGGCATCCATCCGCATCGTGGTGACCCCGGTCTCCCTCTCCCCGTTGATCACCGCCCACTGGATGGGGGCGGCTCCCCGGTATTTCGGGAGGAGGGAAGCATGCACATTGACGCAGCCCAGGCGCGGCATATCCAGGATCTCCTGGGGCAGGATCTGGCCAAATGCCACCACCACGATACAGTCTGCCTCATACTGCCGCAAATATTCCACACACTCCGGCTGGCGGATTTTGGTTGGCTGGTACACCGGAATGCCCAGGGCCAGCGCCTCCTCCTTCACCGGGGAAAAGGCCACCGCCTTCCCCCGGCCCTTCGGCCGGTCCGGCTGCGTGACCGCCAGCACCACCTCATGCCCGGCCTCCTTCAGGCTTCTGAGCGTCTCCACTGCAAAATCCGGCGTGCCCATAAAGATCACTTTCATCTACTCCACCTCCTGGAGCTCCCCCTCTACCTTCTCCACGTAGAGGTGCCCGTCCAGATGATCGTACTCATGCTGGATCGCCCTGGCAAGCAGCTCATCGGCCTCCAGCTCAAAGGGCTCCATATTCAGATCCAGCGCCCGCACCTTCACATGGTTGGCACGGGTGACAATGCCGTATTTCCCCGGCACGCTTAAGCACCCTTCCTCCCCGGTCTGCTCCCCGGATCTCTCCACGATCTCCGGGTTGATGAACACATAGGAATTCTCCCTGTCCACATCCACCACAAAAATTCTCTTCAGAATCCCCACCTGGGGCGCGGCCAGCCCCACGCCCTCCGCCTCGTACATTGTCTCAAACATATCCTGCACCAGCGTATGGATCCGGGGCGTCATCTTGCTGACCTCCCGGCACTGCTTCGTCAGCACCTCGTCGCCGATTTTCCTGATTTTTCTAAGCGCCATCTCTCATCTCTCCTATATCAAAAGGCCAGGCTCCGCCCGCACAGGGGGACATCTGGCATTATTTTACTATTTTAACATACTTGCGCGCCGATTGCCAACGGCTTTCACAGCGCCTGCATCGGATCCGGGTCGAACTGGATCTGCACGGAGTCAAAGCCTTGGTTCGCCCCGATATATTTTTCCAGCTTCCGGCGGACGCCGGCCAGCTGTTCCAGGGAGCCGCCCTTCAGGAACAGGTTCCGGCGGTACACGTCCTTCACCCGGTAGATCCCGCTCTGGGCAGGGCCGATCACCTGCACCCCCTGCCCGGCGCAGATCCGCTCCGCCATCTCCTTCAGGTATCCCACCGCCCTCCTCAGATGCTCCTCCTCCCGGCAGGAAGCGAGCACTGCCAGCATATGCCCGCAGGGCGGGTAGCGCAGGAGGCTGCGGTAGGCAATCTCCCTCTCGTAGAAGCCCTCATAGTCCTGGGCAGCCGCCAGGCGGATGCTGTAGTGCTCCGGCTGGTACGTCTGGATCGTCACCTCTCCGGCGCGCTCCCCCCTCCCTGCACGGCCTGCCGCCTGGGTCAAGAGCTGGAAGGTTCTCTCGCAGGCGCGGTAATCCCCTGCGCCCAGGGACATGTCCGCCGCCAGCACCCCTACCAGGGTGACATTCTTAAAATCATGTCCCTTCACGATCATCTGGGTGCCCACCAGGATATCCGCCTCCCCTGCGGCAAAGGCAGACAGGATGCGCTCATGGTCATGCTTGTTCCTGGTGGTGTCCATATCCATCCGCAGCACCCGGGCGCCGGGAAATTCCGCCCTCACCAGCGACTCGATCTGCTGCGTACCTGCCCGCAGCTCTGACAGGTAGCGGGAGCCGCAGGAGGGACACGTCTTCGGAGCCTCCCGCACATCCCCACAGTGGTGGCGGACAAGGTGCCGCTGCCCGCCCGCCCGCTGCACAGCCAGCGCCACGACACAGTGGGGGCACTTCACCGCCTCCCCGCAGCTCCTGCAGGAGAGGACGCCGGAGTAGCCCCGGCGGTTCAGGAACAGCATGGCCTGCTCCCTCCGCTGCAGGCAGGCCTCCATCTGTCCCCGCAGCCTGGCGGAGAAAACCGACCGGTTGCCCTCCCGCAGTTCCCTTCGCATGTCCTCCACATACACCCGGGGAAGCTGTCCTGCCCCCGCCCGGTGGGGAAGCCGCACAAGCTTGTAGTCCCCCCGCTCCGCATGCCAGTAGGAGTCCACGGAAGGGGTGGCGGAGCCCAGCACAACGGCGGCCCCGCACATCCCGGCCCGCCTTATGGCCACATCCCGGGCATGGTAGCGGGGCATCTGCTCGCTCTTGTAGGCTCCCTCATGCTCCTCATCCACGATGATCAGCCCCAGCCTGTCAAAAGGTGTAAACAGGGCCGAGCGCGGGCCGATCACCACCCGGATCTCTCCCCGCCTGGCCCGCTCAAATTGGTCATAGCGTTCCCCGGCAGACATCCGGGAATTCATCACCGACACCTGGTCGCCGAACCGGGTGTAGAAGCGCGTCAGCGTCTGGTAGGTCATGGCGATCTCCGGGATCAGGACGATCGCCTGCCGGCCCTCCTCCATCGTCCGCCGGATGAGCTCCAGATAGACCTCCGTCTTGCCGCTGCCTGTCACGCCGTAGAGCAGGGCCACTGGGGGCTCCTTCCCCTCCCTGCCTGCTGCTGCGCCGTTCTCCCAGATAGCCTCCACCGCCGCCTGCTGCTCCTCGTTCAGCTCTTTCCTCCCGTATTCTGGATTTTTGGAGACTTCCGGCCGGCGGAAGGCCTCCCGCCTCTCACACCGCACAATCCCCAGCTGCTCCAGCGCCCGGATGACCGGCATTCCCGCAGTCCCCTCGGAGGAGAGCCGCCCTGTATCCAATCCCTCCGGGCAGTCCTTAAGCCTGCGTATCAGGCGGGCCCGTGCCCGGTAGCCGCGTTTGCCGCACAGGGCCAGGTAACTGTCCACCTTGCAGGTATCCCCGGCCAGGCGGACGTACACCTTCTCGCCTCCCTGCACACGGTCCCGCACCGGCAGCACCGTGTGCAGCGCCTGGATCATCGTACAGCCGTAGGCCTCCTTCAGCCAGCAGGCCAGGGCGATCAGCTCTCCCTCTGCCGCAATCCCTTTTTTCGCGATCCCCGAAAGCTTCTTGATCTTTGACGGATCCCACTGGGGTTCTTCTGTCAGCTCCAGCACATAGCCCTTCCTCTGGCGGTCGCCGTTCCCGAAGGGAAAAGACACCTGCATCCCCGGGCAGAGCTTTCCTTCCAACTCCCGGGGCACCTCATACTGGAACGTCCGGTCCAGCTTCTCGTGCATGATATCGATAATCACATTTGCGTACAAATCTTGCTCCTACCTTCCGGCCAGGATATCCGCGATCAGCACCCGCTCATCCATCGGATACTTGACTCCCCGTATCTCCTGGTAATCCTCGTGTCCCTTCCCGGCCAGCACAATGCAGTCCCCCTTCTGCCCGTGGGAGATGGCATAGGCGATGGCCTCCTTCCTGTCTGGGATCTCAATGTAGCGCCCCTCCGTCCTGCGGATTCCCGTCTCAATATCCCGGATGATGTCCATCGGCTCCTCAAAGCGCGGATTGTCGGAGGTGATCACTGTGAAATCCGCCAGGCGCCCCGACACCTCCCCCATCTCATAGCGGCGCAGCTTCGAGCGGTTGCCCCCGCAGCCAAACACACAGACCAGGCGGCGGGGATGGTACTCCCGCAGCGTAGTGAGCAGGCTCTCCAGGCTCATGGCATTGTGGGCGTAGTCGATCAGCAGGGTGAAGTCCTCCGACACCTTCACCTGCTCAATGCGTCCCTTCGTCTTCACGCTCTTCAGTGCCCGGCAGATGTCCTCCTTCGCCGCACCGAAATGGAGGCAGACGGCGATGGCTGCCAGCGCGTTGTACACGCTGAATTTGCCCGGCATGCCGATCTCCACGTCCATGTCCGCCGCACCGCCCACATGGCAGGAGACGCCCAGCCAGCCCGGCTTCGACAAAAGCCTCATATCCGATGCCCGAAGGCCAGCCTCCGGGGAAAAGCCGAAGGTCTCCAGGCGGCATGTATGTCCCTCCAGCACCGTGCCCCACCGGGGATCGTCCACGTTCACCACCCCCAGCCGGCACTGCCGGAACAAAAGCCCCTTGCACGCCATGTACTCCTCGAAGGAGGCGTGCTCATTCGGCCCGATGTGGTCGGGCTCTATGTTCGTAAAAATACCGATCTCGAACGGGATGCCTGCCGTACGGTGCAGCATCAGCCCCTGGGAGGACACCTCCATCACCGCGCAGTCACAGCCCGCATCCAGCATCTGGCGCAGATACTTCTGCACCAGGATGGATTCCGGCGTCGTGTTCCCCGCTGGGATCCGCTCCCTGCCGGTGTCCACCTCGATCGTGCCCATCAGCCCCACCTTGTGTCCGGCCTGCTCCAGGATGGACTTGACCATGCAGGCCGTGGTCGTCTTCCCCTTCGTCCCTGTGATACCGATGACCGCAAGCTGCCGCGCCGGGTACCCATACCAGGCCGCGCTGATGAGCGCCATCGCATACCGGGTGTCCGCCACCCGGAT